>NZ_JABUZE010000053.1:0-503 GCF_014897805.1 Halomonas sp. 3F2F | reverse complement strand
ATGGGGCGTAGCGCCCGTTCCAGGTGGTTGGTGTCTGGCTGCACGTCCGGGTTTTCCAGGAACACGGTCAGGCTCGCTTCGCGACCGAGCACGTAGTTCAGGGCCTTGGTCAGCGGGTCGCTGGGCACGAGGCCGCCTTGTGCCAACTGATCCCGGCACCACTGGAAGAAGTCGCTGACCACCGGTTTCGAGTGATCCAACCGGTACTGGCGTTTCTTCTCGCCAGTCAGCCCCTGGGTTTTGATGGCCTCTTCATTCCGGTACACCTTGGCGATCTGTTGCAGCGCGTTGGTGACTGTCTCCGGGTGATCTTTCTGTGCCTCGATAAAATAACGGCGACCATGCACCCAACATTGGGCATGGGTGACGCTCTCCTGAGCGGCAGCGTAGCGGGCATAGGCCGCGTAGCCGTCACTGATCAGGGTGCCGCTGAACGATTCGCTGAGTACTTCTTCGATATGGGCACGCCCACGGCTGTTCGAGTAGGTGAACACCACCTCGTC
>NZ_JABUZE010000050.1:0-794 GCF_014897805.1 Halomonas sp. 3F2F | reverse complement strand
GGCTATGGAGTTTTGCACGCGATTAATTTTGAATAGGCACTTACTGGAGCCCTTGCGTACCTGCAAGCACCTCATTTTCATGGTCGTTAAGATCTTGATAGCCAGCGGCGATTCCAAACACGCGCTGACGGACCAAGGTGCCGAACTTGTGGCGAATTTTATCTGGTGCCAGAAGATAATGAAGTATCGATGCCAAGCGACGTGTAAGTCGACATTGCTTGTCGTCTTCCCGTAGCAAAAGTAACCCTGCATCGGAGGTGATGTGACCTCAACAAGCCAGCTTCAATTTGGTGCCGTGAGAGTAGCGAGAAGGTCAATTTTTCAGGCATTATTTTGGAAGTAACTTTTGATCTTGGTTTTGATGCAAGATCTTGAAAATTTAAAATTGCCAATCGTTTTCTTTTATACGCCATGAAAAATTTAAGTTAGGGTTTATCTGACAAGTTGTCTTCGTGATGAGTTCCTATCGCTTTCATAATGTGGACTGTCTGCCAACGAAATCTCTGAATAGGGTTGGCAGACAGTTTTGAAAAGCATAGTCAGAAACGTATCCAGAAACGTGTTTCCAGTTTAAACTTCATGCTGAAGTATCAGAAGATAGTAGCATCCTGATTGTTCTGGCCGATGAGCACCAAGTCAACATGCTCATCTGAAAGTGCAAACGCCTCCAGAATATCGTCACGATCCTCGTCACTCGCCAACTGGTTCAACCAATATTCCTTGCCTTCAGCATCACTGGGGCGACCCAGAGTATTGTTGTACAGCGCCTCAATAAAATCACTGTTATTGAGGTT
>NZ_JABUZE010000051.1:0-49309 GCF_014897805.1 Halomonas sp. 3F2F | reverse complement strand
CTGAAAGCCGCATCATGGCGCGGGTTTTCATGCATTTTCCCTGCGTGGTATTGGCCGGTTTCAGGATCACGGGATTGCCCGCTGCCAGCGCCGCGATGGCCGGATCGAGCAACAGGAGGATCGGCGCATTGAATGGCCCGATCACCAGTGTCACGCCGAAGGGTTCACGTCGGATCACACCGCGCTGGCCGAGCTTTGCCAGCCCCTCAGGGATTTCGACCTCTTCCGGTGCCATCAGCCGGTCCAGATTGTCGCGATAATAGGCGATATTTCCCATCGGCACAGTGATCTCGAACTGCTGTTCGAACGGCGGCTTGCCGAAATCTTGATGAAGTGCTGCACACCAGCGTTCGCGATGTTCAAGCAGCATGCGCTCCATTCTCGCGAGCTGATCTAGCCGCCAGTCGCGTGATTTCGTGCGGTCGCTGAGAAAAGCTGTTTTCTGGCGGTGGAATAGCGTCTCATACGGATTGTTCATATGTCCGGTTCCCCATTAGCGTGCAGGTGTTAACGGTCATTCACTCGACTTCATCCTGTGCTGCGAGGGCCGGTTCAGCTGTCATACCGCTGCTGTACTGTTGTTGTCCGGTGAAGTCGGTCTATTTATTTCCTTCGTTCTTTCCCTCGGCCAGCAGCTTTCCGTTCGACAGTTGTGCCCTGAGCATTGGCATCTTGTTCAAAAGATGGCTCGCTCATCAGAATCGCCCTATTGCCTGATTCCCTGCGCTATCCGGAGCCGTGCCGCACATAGCAGAAATATATGGGCACCTTCTCCAAGTCAAGCGGTGCTTAGCGATTTCTCCTTTCAAGTGTTGCAGTGCCCGCCAGGGGCACATGGTTATAGGATGATTAAAGTAGCTAACCCCAAGAACGACATAAAGCCGACCACATCGGTAACGGTGGTTAAGATGACGGCACCTGATAATGCGGGGTCTATTTGTAACCTTTTCAACACTAAGGGAATCAGCACGCCTGATAAGTTCGCTAGGCTCATATTCACAAAGATGGCCAGCGTAATCACCAGTGTAATCAGCGGATCGCCGAACCACAGGTAGGAAATACCACCAACGACGAGTGCCCACACCAAGCCGTTACTCATCCCCACCCACAGTTCTTTGTTATAGAGCCACTGTTTGTTATTACCGGCGAGCTGGCCGAGCGCTAGGCCGCGTATCACTACCGTGAGGGTTTGGCTGCCCGCAATCCCGCCCATACTCGCGACCACCGGCATCAGGATGGCTAGCGCTACAATTTGATCCAGGACCTCTTCAAACTGCCCAATTACGAAGGCCGCTAAAAATGCAGTGAGCAGGTTAATGCCCAGCCAAATGCCGCGGCTCTTTGCACTGCGCAGTATCGGAGTGAAGACTTCTTCTTCGTCGCTGACGCCCGACATGTGCTTTAACGTCATGTCAGCATCATCTTGGGTGATTTCTAATACATCAGCGGCGTTCAACTGGCCCACTAACAGCCCGTCGCTATCGCAAACCGGAACAAAAGGCAGCTCTTTAGAGCGGAGCAGTGCGGCAGCCTCGCTTACCTTCATCTGGTCATTGAGTGTGAAGGGGGCAACCATGTACTCATCAACGACGCTCTCCTGTGGTTGTTTGACTAGATCAATGAGCGTCAGCGTGCCCAACAGGCGCTTATCCTTGTCGGTAATCATGATCTGTTGCGATTCATCATCCAACAGCTGATGAATACGGATATAGCGCTGTACGGCTTCCAGCGATACGCCCTGTTTTACATTAACCGTTTCTGGGTCCATGTAACGGCCGACCACGTCATCTTCATAAGAATGCAGGTTCTCAACTTGGGCGCGGATCTCTTGATCTAAGCTGGCATAGACGGTCGTTTTGATCTCTTCGTCGGCGACGTCGAGAACTTCAGCCACTTCCTGGGCATCTAGGCCTTTTACGATTTGCTCTACATCGCTGGCAGAAAGGTCTTCAATGTAGTCGGCACGAATATCTTCATCGACTTCGGCGAGTACTTCGCCGAGCAGTGCTTCAGGAATGTACTCCCACAATCGGTCGCGAGTTTTGGTTGGAAAAGACTCGAGCGTGCGCGCAATCGATAAAATATCGAGTTCAGTAAACAGCTCGCTTAGGGCGGCGGTATCTTCCTCATCTAACCGTTTTTGAAGATAGAGCAGTTGCTCCTCTGAATTTGTGTATTTTTCCTCATCGCGCATAGAGCCCGTCCTTATTGGAAGCTTAGTGTTAAAGAAGTGCAAACTCCTGGCGGCTCGCTTTATGAATGTTATAGACAGGTAGGGTTGAAAGCCATGGAGGTACTGTGATGCAAGCACACGGTATACCAGCCCATATCGAGCCCAAGCAGCGCTACAGCTGGAAGTGGCGATCACTTCACTAAACGATGAACTATTCAGTCACACTTAGCTATGAGACGAAGGCTCTGGCCGGGTAGCCAGCCAAAGGGCAATCAGCATTAGTAGGGCCACCACTGCCCCGCTTAACCAGCCAGGCCCGAGTGACCAGACGGTGATTACGGCACTCAACGCTATCGTGCAAACGGCAAAAATCTTAGCGCGCTTGGGTATGGCGCGCTCTTGTTCCCAGGTAACCAGCAGCGGCCCGACATAGTGGCGGGAGCGAATCCAGGCCTCAAAACGTGGAGACCCCCTTGAGGCACAGTAAATAGCGATTAGCATAAACACGGTGGTCGGCAATAGGGGCAGAAAAATGCCTAATACGCCGATGCTAAAACTCATCCCTGCCAGCATTACCCACATGAGGCTGATCAGTCTCATTCTTGCTCCCCAATTGGCACACGGTAATGCATATATTGCCCGTTACGTATGGGATAAGTATGGACTTATATGAAGGCTTTGCCACTCTGCGGGATAGAGCTCGTTGGCTGCTGAACGTTATCTTAAGGCGTTAGGGCGAGAAGAGGGGCTGCAGCGTTACTGCTATTGATAGGCTGCAGCTCTACGTCATACACCTTGGCGATGGTGGCGGGGTCAAGCACTAGGGCGGGCGAGCCGTGAGCAATACGCTGGCCCTGATGTAACAGCCATACCCGATCGGCGTAGGTGCTGGCGAGATTGAGGTCGTGGAGCACGCAGACAATCGCCATATTGTGCCGTTCTGCCCAGGTGCGTAGTTGACGCATTAAGCGCTGTTGCTGGCCGATATCGAGTGCGCTAGTGGGTTCATCCAGCAGTAAAAGCCCGCCATCTTTAGCGGTAGGAGAGCGCCGTGAGAGTAGCTGGCAGGCACCTCGTGCAATCATTACCCGTTGGCGTTCACCGCCAGAGAGTGAAAGTACGCTGCGTTTAGCTAACTGCGTCAGATCTAGGTCATGCAGCAGTTCCGCAATCAGTGCATTGCTGGGGTTGCTGCCTAAGCTCACCAGCTCAAAGGTTTGCCAATCAAAGCCGGGCAACTCTTGCTGGGCGACCAGCGCCCGGCGATTGGCAAGCTCGTTGATTGGCCACTCACTCAGGCGTTTTCCATCCAGATGTAGCTCGCCCTGTTCACAGGGACGAAATCCCGACAGCATGCTGAGTAGTGTGCTTTTGCCCGCGCCGTTGGGGCCAACAATGGCGAGTAGCTCACCAGGGCGAAGGGTGCCGTCCAGCGGCGCGATTGAGGGCGTGGTGGTAAAACCCGCCTGATGTAGAGTTAGCATGCCCGGTTCCGACGCATTAGCAGGTAAAGAAAATAGGGGCCGCCCAGTAGGCTGGTTAACAGCCCGACGGGGATTTCGGCGGGCGCGCCGAGGGTGCGCGCCAGGGTGTCGGCCACCACTAGCAGTAGTGCACCGCCTAACATAGAGGCGGGTAGCAGCAGGCGATGGCCAGGCCCGAGCCAAAGTCGCAGGCAGTGGGGGACGAGTAAACCAAGAAAGCCAATCACGCCGGTAAGCGCGACGCACAGCCCTACACCCAGCGAGGTAGCAACGACCACGCGGCGTTTTAAGCACGTTGCATCCAGGCCTGCCGCATGGGCGGTAGATTCGCCTAGCTGAAGTAGGTCAAGCTCACGAGCGCTGCGTATTAACAGCCATAGGGCAACAGCAATCAGGGCAAGGGCTACGGCGGTGGTGCGCCACAGAGCGTTGGTAAGCGTGCCCATTCCCCATAAGCTGAGCTGACGAAGTTGCTCGTCGCTGGCAATAAACGCCAGTACGCCGCCTCCAGCGCCTGCTAACGTGTTGATTGCTAAGCCTGCTAGTAGCAGTGACATGACGGCGGCACTGCCACCCCCTTGGCGCTTGGCAATGCCAAACACCACTAAGCAAACACTAAGCGCACCGAGAAAGCCCGCTGCAAACTGGCCATAGAGGCTACCGGCAGCGCTGTCCTGAAATAGCACAATCCAAAGTGCTACAAATAGCCCTGCACCACTGGCAAGGCCTAATAGCGTTGGGTCGGCCAATGGGTTTCTAAATAGCCCCTGCATGGCGGCACCACTGCCCGCCAGCATCGCCCCCACGGCAACCCCCAGGAGCAGGCGCGGTAGGCGTAGCTGCCACCACACTTGGACACTGAGCTCATCTGCGCTGCCATTAACGAGTGCCCAGGGCGACACACCTAACGCGCCTGAAGCAGCACCCCAGCCAAGGGCGATCAATAACGCCAGGGTAAGGCCACTTAACACCCGTGCTGTTCGACTAAGCGGTAACAAGGGACGATAACGATCATGGGAAGCGCTGGTGATCATCGGCTGACCTGCTCTGTGCCCAGCAGTGCTTCAATGTTCTGGCGCAAGGTAAATAGCTGCTCAGGCGTGCGAGGGCCAAAACCGAGCAGGGCCTGATCATCAATCACAATAAGCCGCTGTTCGCGTCCTGCGGGCGTTAAGCGCATACCCGGTAACTGCCATAGCGCATTTTCACCGCCCAGCGCGTCTAACCCCCGTTGGGACATAATCACCAGTGCGGGTGCTTCTTTTGCCAGCGCCTCTGCCGCAACGCTTTGATAGCCCGCCATATCGCCAAAAGCATTGTCGAGGCCAACGGCATTCAAGGCTATATGGGCGGCGGTGTCGCTGCCGGCAACCCGCGGTGTTAGGCCACTATGGTGAAGAATAAACATCGCACGCGTATCCGGCAGCGGGGGAAGAGCCGCCAAGCGCTCAAGCGTTGCGGTGAGTGAGGCTGCCAACTCGTCACCCCTTTGTTGGCGTTGCGTGTGCTGAGCCACCGTGCGGACTTTCTCGGCAATCGAGGAAAGGTCAGCAGGGGCATCAATCACATCAACCGTTACACCCACGGCCTCTAGCTGTTCCAACACTTCTTTCGGGCCGGAATGTCCCGCGGCTAACACACGGTCCGGCGCCACTGAGAGTACGCTTTCTGCCGACAGCTGGCGCAGATAGCCTACCGAGGGCAGTGCGGCCATTTCGGGCGGGTGGAGCACCGTATCATCGCGGGCAACGACCTCGATATCCGCGTCAAGCGCGGCGATGATTTCAGCGATATCGCCGCCCAGAATGACCCAGCGTTCGTTGGCTAGCGCCCCGCCAGTGGTTAGCCAGCCAATCAGTAGCGCGGCAAGCGAGTGGCGTGCGAAGCGTGTGACATTCATGCCACGGCCTCTTGGTTGCCGAGTTCATTCAGCAACTGCCGCCACTCGGGCCGCTCCACGCGACCTTCCTGGCGCTCAGCGTAAATTTGCAGCACCAAAGAACCCTCTGCATCAAAGGCTTCTACACTGGTGACGCCACCGTCGCGGTTAGGCTTGCTGACCTGCCACACTTGCTCAATGGCAGTGTCATTAAGGTGCAGCGTGAACTGCTCGCCAAACAGGTTCAGCCAGCCGCGGGCGCGCTGAGGTTCAGGTAGCGTGCCCGTGCGAATTTGCACACAGCCAGGACTGGCTACGAACAGCATCAGTGGCAGTGTGCGCTGACTGGCTTTGGTTAACAGATTTTCCAGGGCATCGACGGGCAGCGCGCGAGTATAACGGCCTTCCATTAGCTGGTTGGCTTCAATGCGCTCTAGATGGTGGCGCTGGAGCAGGGCGAAAAATTGGTGCACATCGCGCATCGCCGCCCATTCGCTGGCGAGTGTCGGCGCTTCAGGAAGAGCACGCTTTAAGCGGGGCACACTTTGGGTAAACGCGGGGGTATCTAGGGTGCCTAGAGCAGCTAATGCGCCCCATGGGCGGGGCAGCGGATTTTCCAGCGCAAAGCTTTTGTGAATGGCGCAGCCATGCTGATTGAAAATTTGCAGGCTCCAGCGCCACTGGCCTTGTTCACTCTCCGTTGGCAGGGGGGCATGAATAGGGTCGCGGATTAGGCAAGCCCAGTGCCAATGGGAATACAGCAACCGTAAATCTAGGCCACCTGGGTCAAGCAGCAAGCCGGTTTGCGGCCCACCGTCTAGGTCAGGGTAATCACCGGTTTGCTCAAGCACGGCTAAACGGGAGCGGGTGAGCGCTTTGACTCGGCCTAACAGGGGGAGGCGCGCCGCAAGGTCTTTCGGCGCGAGGGGCAGCGTCCATACGTCACGGCCTAAGCGCGCGGCCTGAAGTTCGCCTTCACTGATTGATAAGCGCTCGGCAATATCAATCGCTGGCAGGCGAGGCTGTGCTGCTCGTGCTGCGTCAAAGGCTTCAAGAATTGCGATCTGCTGGGACTCAATCATACGTCACCTCTAGGCTTAACATTGCAAGGAGTTACCACTGCCAGTTGAGGGTGGCGAACAGGCTACGTCCGTCGCCCAGACTGCCATCGGGCCGATACCATACTTTGTCGCCGAGGTTGGCGAGGCGCAGCGCGGTATCAATAGCGGGGGTGATTTGCCAAGCAAGGTGGATATCGTGCAGCCCATAGCCTGGCAGGCGTTCATCGTCGCCCTGTTTGTCGAACGCCTGAGCAAAGCGACTTTGCCAGCCGACCCGTACAGTGCCGTTATAAAGCGCAACGTCACTGCCCAGCGTCATTTCCAGAGGTGTTTGGCTACCCAGGGCCTCACCGCTGTCGCGATCTTTGCCGGATACCTCTGAAAGACCTACAAAGCTGGTCAGCAGCGGGAATGCGCTAGGTTGCCAAGTAAGTCGGGCGTCATAGCCCCATAGCTGAGCACGCTGCACGTTTACGGCCTGAGTCGTGCCCGCCATGATATCGACCTGAGTGTCAATGAAGTCGTCTGCACGAGTGTCGAAGTAGCTGGCGCGCGCCTGCCAGTCGCCTTGGTGCCATACCACACCGCTTTCCCAGGTGCGGCTGGTTTCAGGCGACAGGTTAGGGTTGGGAATCCAGTAGTTATCCGGCGTGCAGAAGGTGGGCCCGGCGCAGAAACCGGCAAAGTGGCGCTCATTAGCGTAAAGCTCGGAAAGACTGGGTGCGCGGAAGGCTTCGGCGTAGCCGGAGAACAGCATCAAGGTGTCGTCGGGTCGCCAGGCAAGGCGGAAGCGCGGCGACACTTGGTCGTGCACGCTGTCGGCATCGTTTTGACCGCTGGCGTCATAGCGGTCATAGCGCGCGCCAATGCCGACGTCAAACTGCCCCGCGCCGCCCTCTGCTAAATAGCGGCCCGCAGTAAGCGTGGTATCAAGATAGGCTGACTGGGTATCGATATCAGCGTGAGGGAAACCATTCGCTTCACCGTCAGGCCGTTGGCGAGCCTGTTCCAGCTCTGCGCCAAACACCAGCGTTTGTGAAAGCCAGCCATGGTCGATGCTGTGATAGCCATCGCTCTGCAGGCCGATCCGCTCAAGGGTACGGTTAGCCTGTGGTTCGTCGATATCCTGTTGGCTAAAGGTAAGCTGAGAGGTGATTTCAGTGGCCCCACTCGGTTGCCAGCGGTGGCCAAGTTGTACGTTATTACTCTCAACATCACGGTCGCGTAATGGGTTGCTAGCGTTGGTTGATAGCTGTTGCGGATTAGCGGGTTGGGTGGCGCGCTCATCATAGTGCTGCCAGCTAATAAACACCCGTTGGTCGTCGCTTGGTTCCCAGCCGCCTTTTAAAAGCAGGCTATTGAGGCTGGCATCTTCTACTGCATCATCACCGCCCGCGCGACGAATATCGCCGGACTCGCTACGGCCCACAGAAAATAGCCCATCCACTTGCCCGTTAGCCGTGGCGCGGCGACCAAACGCCGTCAGGCTGCCGCGTAGCTCGTCGTTCGCTGTTGCCCCGCCTAGAGAAAGACGTGCACCGCTATCTTCACCTGGGGCTAATAGGTCGCTGGCCTCGACACTGGTAAAGCTAACAACGCCGCCCATGGCATTGCTACCGTACAGACTGGAAAGCGAGCCACGGGCAATCTGCACTTCTTGGATCAGCGCTGGGTCGAGGAAGAAGTTGCCCACATGGCCAGTGGAAATATCCTGGCGAACACCGTCCAGGCGCACCAGTACACCATTTCTGCCGAAGCCACGCATACTCAGCGTTTGGCCGTTACGGCGTCCTTGGCCAGCCACATGCAGGCCAGGCTGGCGGCTCAGCACGTCTTCAACGCGGCTCGCGGTGGCAAGCGTTGCGTCTTGGCGGTCGATGATGTCGATAATCAGCGGTGCGCGGGACAGATCCGTCGGTGCTCGGGTACCTGTGACTGTGAGGGGGTCTAAGCCCGAGTCATTGGCGTTGGCAGGCAGAAGAGGGAGTAAGGTAAGGCAAAAGCCTAACGTGTGAGTTGGTTTCATGGGCCAGACAGTTCCAGCAGAAAGTGATGGATAATGTTGCTGGCTGGGTGCGATGGGCTACCTGGCTGGTTAAAAGGGTAAGTAGTAGGTAAGTGATTATTTTAAAAGGCTTACGCCGTTAAGATCAGCTTGCCGCTTTTCGTGCGTCGCAGCACATAGCGTCGCTGTTCATGGTGAATAACCAACTGACCGTCTTGATCAAGCAGCGCCTGACTTGTCACTTCGCGAGATGCGCTAGGCGAGCCTTCTGGCGGAACGTCTTTTTTTCTGGGCTGCATGAGAGGTTGTTTCCTGTGGTAATGATAACTATTAGCATTAATTTAGCAGATTTGACTACCTCTCACAACCATCACTCCCAACCTTACCTAACCACCGTGCAGATGCTTAACCAACAGTTTTTAAAGGTGGGGAATAGCTTGCGAATGAACGTTCACCTAACAGTAGAGTTCTCGTCATTACCCTGTCATTTAAATTGATTAGTGTCCTCTTAACATAAAACTAGCGCGTGTTAACCGTGACGAGAGGATCGTAGTTATGAGCAAGGAAATTGAAGACCATCGCCTGTTAAATCAGAGCAGCAACCAGCCGTTTGCGGATGTGTTAGCGCAGCATGTTTCGCGACGAGCGGTAATGCGGGGCGGCTTAGGTTTGGCCGCTGCTTCAATGCTTGGCTTTGGCGGTGCCGCCCAAGCACTGGCTTCAAACGGGGCGCAAAAAACGCCGTTGACGCTGGCGTTTGAGGCGGTTCAAGGATCGCTAACGGATGCTGTCGTAGTGCCTGAAGGCTATGTTGCCCAAGTGCTGGTGCCGTGGGGCACGCCGTTGAGCGCTGGTGACAGCTGGCAGTCCGACCAGTCAATGACCGCCGAGCGTCAAGCCGCTAGCGTGGGTATGAACCACGATGGAATGGCTAGTTTTGCCCTGGATGCTGACAACGCCTCACGGCGCTTTGTGCTGGTGCTCAACAACGAATATATCGATCAAGCAGCGCTGTGGGCACCTCAAGGTGGCCCGACCAATACGTCAGAAGGCAAGCGCCCCGCCGAAGAGTCGCGTACTGAAATCAACGCTCACGGTGTCACTATTGTGGAAGTTGAGAAAGACGCTAACGGACACTGGTCGCATGTGCCCGGCTCCCGCTATAACCGCCGTCTTACCAGCGCGACGGTGATGGAAATTGCAGGCCCAGTGGCAGGCAGTGACTATGTGAAAACGCGTTTCTCCCCAGCGGGTACGCAAACCCGTGGCACCAATAACAACTGTGGTAATGGGTTAACGCCCTGGGGTACTTATATCGCTTGCGAAGAGAACTGGCCCAATGTGTTCATTAATCACGGCCAACTCTTCCAGGACGACGCGCGGATTGGTATTCCTACCGATAAAAGCCGCTATGGTTGGGATACCTCGGCGGGTGATGCCTCTGAAGAAAACGATGAGTTTGCGCGTTTCAATATCACGCCACGGGGCGAGCGTGCTGAAGATGATTACCGCAACGAAGCGCGCACCTTTGGCTACCAAGTTGAAGTCGATCCCTATAGTGATGCTTACGCGGTAAAACGCACGGCACTTGGTCGTTTCCGTCATGAAGGGTGCTGGCTAGGTAAGCTGGAAGCAGGGCAACCCGTGGTGTACTACTCTGGCCACGATTCCCGCAACGAGTACGTCTATAAGTATGTTTCTGACGCTGCCTGGGATCCCGCCGATGCCAATCGTCCGGGTGAAGCGTATGACCGCCTCGCCATTGGTAGTAAATATCTGGATAACGGCACCCTCTATGTGGCTCGCTTCAACGCTGATGGCAGCGGTGAGTGGTTGCCGCTAACACCTAACGCGCAAACACGCGATGGCCGTTCGTTGGCAACGGCTTTGGGCTTGGCAGAGGATGATTTAGCTGGAGTGATTATTAACACCTGTGATGCAGCGGATCTAATGGGAGCGACACCAATGGACCGCCCAGAGTGGGCAACCGTGGATCCTTCCTCTGGCGAGGTGTATCTAACGCTGACCAATAATTCGAAGCGTAGCGAAGAAGCTGCAGCGGCTACTTTCACCAATCAAGGCGATGACATTGCTCAGCTAGGGGTAGGCTATGAGACAGCCCCGGCCAACGCCGTTAATCCACGCGCTAATAACGAAGCAGGTCACATTATCCGCTGGCGTGAAAGCCGCTTGCCGAATGCCTTTCGCTGGGAAGTGTTTGTGTTTGGTGCCGCCACTAATGATGAAGGCAATCATTCTGGCCTGACTGAAATGAACCAGTTTGCCAGCCCCGATGGTCTGTGGTTTGACCAGCGTGATGATGGTCAGGGCATTCTCTGGATACAGACCGATAATGGTTACGAAGGCATTACCGAGTACACCAACGACCAGCTATTAGCCGTGGTGCCTAACAGCCTGGACGAGATTCAGGGTACCGGCCCGGTGATTAACAACAGCAACCAGCAGCAACTGAAACGCTTCGCCGTAGGGCCGAACGGTTGTGAAGTGACCGGCATTTTTGCGACGCCGGACAAAACGGCGCTGTTTATTAATATTCAGCACCCCGGCAACTGGCCCGCGGATGGTAGTGCACTGACCCAAGATGCCACCGCTGAGGCCAGCGGTCAGGTACGCCCTCGGGCATCTACCGTAGTTATTCAGAAGCGCGATGGTGGGCCGATAGGGGTGTGAAAATAGCGGTTGAGTCCTAGTCACCATTTTGGGTGCTTAAAACGCTATTGAGAGCTTCCATTAAAAGCTTCGAACCGGTGAAAGGTTCGGAGCTTTTTTTGATCCTGAGCCTTTTGGGCTTACTGCTTTTTCTGCCGGGCTTCTAACGCGTGGATGGCGTCGATCTTCAATGGGAGCTTGTTGGCCCAGAGAATATCTTCGCGGCAATGGCCAATATCCAGCAGCACCTGATCATCGTAGGCCAATAGCGGCAGTATATGGCGGCGGAAAAGACAGCGCCGCCGGAAACGCCACCAGCCCATATCTAGCGCGCGAATTAGCCTCATTGACGGCATGGCAGGCATGTAAAAATCTACTTGTGGTGGCTTTGGGGGCGGCGCTAATTGGCTGGCTTTTACCCATGCATTTTGGGCATGTTGGGCTGAACATTCACACTTCATCGCGCACCTCTTTTTTCACAACGACTGTGCAGGCAGCGGTGTCTGGGCACCGACTGGACAGGCATGGTTTGTGGTCAATAAGTGAGAGGGTCGCGACCTCTTGTGAACAGCTTGGTACTTCGCCTTGGATCAATCAAACGAAAAGATCTACACTGATCGTTAAGTTTTTCTGAAAGGTGGGCGTGATGAATCAACTATCGACCATAGCTCCCAGCCGAGCTGCCTTGCCGTTACTGGATAGCGAGGTGCTACGCACCTTTGTGACGATTGCGGAGAGCGGCAGCTTCACCCGCGCCGCCCAGCAGCTATTTCGCACCCCATCTGCACTGAGCATGCAGATCAAACGGCTAGAAGAAACACTTGGGCAAACGCTATTTGTGCGCGAGGCGCGCTATGTGCGCCTGACTACCGAGGGGGAAGTACTCCTGGGCTATGGTCGACGGCTGCTTAAGCTCAATGCTGAAGCCGTGACTCAGTTTTTAGCTCCCACCATAGAAGGGCGCGTGGGGCTGGGTATAACTGACGACGTCGTTGGGCGTATTTTACCCAATGTGCTTGCTCAGTTTGCTCGCTCGCATCCGGCCGTGCAGGTCGATGTCGTCGTTGGGCGCAGCAAAGACCTGCTCGCTAGGCTGGATGAGGGAGAACTCGACTTGGCGCTGGTGATGGGCGGAGAGCCTGGTCAGGCGGCGCGCGGTGATGTGGTGCATAGCGAACCGTTAGTGTGGGCTGGTCGTGAGGATGGCGTTGCCGTAGAACGCACACCGCTGCCGGTGACCTTGGCTCAACAGGGGTGTGCGTGGCGGAGGATCGCGCTAAACGCCCTTGATCATGCTGGGGTTAATTACCGGATCGCTTACTCCTGTGACCATTGTGCTGGTCAGGAAGCGGCTATGCTGGCTGATCTGGCTGTGACGGCTTTTCCGAAAAGCTTGATTCGCCCACCGCTCAAACGGTTAAACAACGATGCTCTACCGCCATTGGGCGATTATCAGGTATTTCTTGTCAAGCGTGCGGGCAGTAGTGATGCCAGTGAGGTATTGGCTGAACGAGTGGTAGAGGCATTACGGGAGGGGTGAGCTTAACGCACTGCATTTAGCGGTAGTGAGATTCCCTGGGATGGCCCGTTCAGGGCGAGCCACTACGCCATCACATGATCGTCGCAGGAGGCATGTGCTTGCCATGTCTGTTACGCCTGCTTGCCATACGCCGCCAAAAATACATCCACTGCGCTGCTGATCTGACGATGAATCTCTTCATCGCTGGGGAGCTGACGAACCCCCATACGCACCTCCATAACTAACATGCCTTGCCACATGCTACAGAGTTGGTCGGCGGCTAGTGTGGGTGCGTTAAGTGTTAAGTGCCCGGCGCGGGCTAGCCCCTCAAGCTTTTCCTGCAGCCACTTTTTAGTGGCCCAGGGGCCTGATTCGAAAAAGGCCAGTAGCAGTTCGGGGTGCTGACTTCCCTGTGTACTCATAACGCGCTCAACGGCTAACACGTGGGGCTCCAACAAAAAGCGCACGAGGCTTGTGCCGACTTCAATCAGTGACTGACGCACGACTTCATGAGTGTCGGGAAGCTGTTCTAGCCCATGACGAATGAGGGCGGTTTCACGCTGAATGACGTTGCCAAATAGCGCTTCTTTGGTTGCAAAATGGCCGTACACAGTCACTTTGGAAACACCCGCTTCACGGGCAACGGCTTCCATGGTCACCCCTTCGAGCCCAAAGCGAAAAAATAGGCAGGCCGCCGCGTCTAGCATCGCGTTGTGCTTAGCCATGTCTTTGGGGCGACCGGCGCTGCGTTTTTTGTCAGGCGGTAAAGGTTGCGAGTCCGTCATTGCGTAAAATCCGTGCCTATCGAATAAATAAATATTGAACGCTGGCGTACACATATTATAGTGAACCGTATCGTTCAAGAATAAACCATTTCGAGGCCATTATGGACACTTCCTTCAATACTTCCTGGCGCCACCGGAGTCGTGGCACGTTGGCGGCCTTAATTATGATGAGTATCACGGTAGTTGCGGTGGTTGCGCTTACTAGCCAGCACAGTCGTGCCCAGTTGGCTAACCAGCAAGAAACGGATAACGCTTTGTTGCAAGTGGTGACGCAGTCTCTTGCCCACTCCGAACAGCTGGAGCGGGACGTGCGCTTAACGGGGCGAGTGGTTGCACGTCAGTCAGTGTCGCTTGCCTTTGAACCCGCTGGCCGTGTTAGCGAAGTGTTGGCTGATAGGGGGAGTGCAGTTGAGCAGGGCGATGTGCTGGCGATACTGGATACCCGTCGTCTTGAAAGCCGTTTGGCAGAAGTGGCCGCACGCAGTGAGGAAGCCCGCGCCGGCCTTGCTTTTGCCCAGCGCCAAGAAGAGCGTGAAGCGCAGCTTAATCAAAGTAACTTCGCCAGCCGTACGACGTTGGACCAAGCGCGCACGGATCGGTTAACGCTTCAAGCCCGCCTTGCGGCACTGGCGGCGGAACGAGACAGTCTTACTGCTGATCTTGAGGACAGCACATTAAAAGCGCCCTTCGCCGGACGCGTCATTGAGCGTCATGTCAGCGTTGGTAGTTTAGTGACTAGCGGTACCGCCGCGTTTGAGCTGATCGATGTTGAGCAACTTGAAGCGCATCTAGGATTGCCTGCTCGGTTAGCGTCGACGTTTACACCAGGCGAGACGGTAACACTCAACGTTAATCACCACGCTATCGGCGGTAAGGTGCGTGCTCGGCTACCCCATATTGACAGCGACAGCCGCATGCAGACGCTGGTTGTCTCGCTTGACGCCTCAAACAGCGCGGTGCCTGGTGATCTCGTTGAACTTGGCTACGCAGTGGTAGAGCCTGCCAGTGGCTATTGGGTGCCGCTAGATGCCTTACGTGCTGCCGAGCGAGGATTGTGGAACGTACTGGTGGCAGAACCGCTGGAAGAGGGGCATTTTCGTGTGGCACGGGCGAGCGTGGAATTACTGCACACTGAAGGCGATCAAGCCTTTGTGCGCGGAACCCTTGAGCCAGGAATAAGGTTAATTACTAGCGGCATTCACCGCATCACCCCTGGGCAGCAGGTCACCCTCAGCGAGGATATGGCTTATGCAGCGCATTGAGTGGTTATTTAACCGCCGTTTAGTGGCATTAACCTTGGGGTTGCTGGTTGTGGCTGGGCTATCGGCTATTCAAACGCTTCCTCGGGCAGAAGACCCTCATCTGATTGCGCGTATGGCTACCGTGCTTGCGCCGTTTCCTGGTGCTACGCCGGAGCAGGTTGAAGCGCTGGTAGCGCGGCCCATTGAAAACGAGTTGCGCACTATTTCAGAAATCCAAGTGCTTGAATCTACGTCGCGCCAGGGCATCGCTGTTATCAGTCTTGAATTAGAAGACGCGGTTGTTGATGTCGCCCCCGTGTGGAGCCGAGTACGAGATAAGTTAGGCGATATCGCGCCAACCTTGCCAACCGGTGTGCAAACACCAGAGCTGCTGGATGACCGCGGTTACGCCTTTAGCATGGTGGCCGCCCTGCGCTGGACACTAGATTCTTCGCCCAATCCGCAGTTGATGGAGCGTTATGCTGAACGCCTAGAAGATCAGTTTAGGCGTGTTGCAGGCACGGAATACACCCATCTGTTTGGTGTCGCAGGAGAGCAGGTCGAGGTCATGGTCGACCCCTTAGAGCTAAATGCGTTGGGGCTTTCTGTAGGCCAGTTGGCCGCCGCCATTGAAGCAAGTGATGGCCGCCGCACGGCAGGCGAAGTGGTTACTCAAGGCCATCGGCTAACGGTCGGGCTGAGCGGTGAATTTGATACGTTGGACAGGTTGCGCGATGTCGACGTGGCTATCCGGCAGGGCCAAACGGTGAGGCTAGGTGAGATTGCCGAGCTGCGCCGCGGCGTGCAGGACCCGCCCGCCGCCATGGCGCTGCTTAACGGCGAACGAGCTGTGTTTGTGGGTGCCCGTATGGCTCCCGGCCAGCGTATTGATGTTTGGGTTGAACGGGCTCAGCAACAGCTAATGGCGTTTGCTGACGAGCTGCCCGTGGGCCTTGATGTTGAAGTGGTGTTTGAACAAGCCAGTTACACCAATCAGCGCTTAAGCGATGTCGCTAGCAGCCTGCTGATAGGGTTAGTGCTGGTAGTGGCTATTCTGTTTTTAAGCATGGGCTGGCGCTCGGCGATCACGGTGGGACTAGCGATTCCCGCCACGGCGCTGCTCACGTTGGCGTTTTTCAAGCCACTGGGTATTGATATCCACCAAATGAGCATTACCGGCATTATTGTGGCGCTGGGGTTAATGGTGGATAACGCCATTGTCATGACCAACGCCCTTCGTGAGCGTTTCTTGCAAGGGGACTCAGTGATTGCCGCGACCCGAGATGCCTTGCGCCATTTAGCCGTGCCGTTACTGGCTAGCACCCTGACGACCATTCTGGCGTTTATGCCAATTGTGCTAATGCCGGGGCCCGCCGGAGAGTTCGTAGGACCGCTAGCCCTGGCCGTTATTGTAGCGCTGGTGAGTTCTTACTTGGTATCGCTGCTGTTAGTGCCAGCGCTCTCTCCGATGCTGCTGGCCAGCGTGGCGAAGAAACCGTCAGGCTCACAAGATAACGTGATTAAGCGTGGTTTTCGGGGGGCCGTACGTAGCTCGCTGCGTCATCCGGTGGCTGCCATGATCATTACCTTATGCGTGCCTGTGAGTGGTATCGCATTAATGCCAACGTTAGACGTCGCGTTTTTTCCACCGGCAGACCGTGACCAATTCCACATTGAAGTACGCTTGCCACCGGCTAGCAGCATCGCCAATACCGCTGCGTTGGCCGATGAAGCCGTAACCCTTATCCGAGAGCTGCCGGGCATCAAGCGGGTGTCGGCATTTATCGGCGAAAGTGCCCCCATGATGTACTACAACGTATTGACCAATGAGGATAACAACCCAGCGTTTTTACACTTAATTGTCGATGCCGAGTCGTTAGCGGTGACTAACCAGCGGGTGCCAATGCTGCAGCAAGTACTTGATCAGCACTTTCCGCAGGCGCAAAGCGTGGTGCGTAAGTATGAGCAGGGGCCTCCGTTTAAAGCACCGATTGAGCTACGGGTCTATGGCGATGACTTGGACATACTGTCATCGCTGGGACTTGAACTAGCGAATCTAATGCATCAGTTGCCTCAGGTAACCCATGTGCGCGCAGGCATGCAGCGCGACCTGCCCAGGCTAACGCTGGATATCGACCAAACGGCGCTTCACGATGCAGGCCTCACGCCACAACGCCTAGCGGAACAGGTTGGTGCTGCACTGTCAGGCCAGTCTGCAGGCATGCTGCTGGAAGATACTCAGCAGCTTCCCGTCCGAGTGCGTTATGTTGGTGAATGGCGCACCGATGCTGAACAGCTTGCTGCGCTGCGCTTAGTCAGTGATGGCGTCGCAGAGGGGTTGCCGCTAGCGGCAGTGGCGGAGGTATCGCTAACGCCAGCCTGGAGTGTGATTACTCGCCGTAATGCGGAACGGGTGCAGTTAGTGCAAGGCTACCTGGTAGCCGATGCGTTGCCGGCAGTTTCCATGGCACAGCTAGAGGACGCGTTGCAGAACGCGCTAAATGCAGGAGAAATTCACCTCCCTTCTGGCTATCGCATTGAAACCGGTGGAGAGGCCGCCGAACGTAGCGAAGCCGTGGGTAACCTGCTGGCCTCGGTGATACTGTTGGTGATTGCCATGGTGGCAACGGTCGTGCTGGCGTTTAATTCCTTTCGCCGCGCTGCCATTGTGTTTATTGCCGGTGCCCAGGCGATGGGCATGGGCATTGTAGCGCTGCTGCTCAGTGGTCATGCATTCGGTTTTGTCATTATTGTCGGCATTATGGGGCTGGTGGGTGTGGCGATTAATGCCACTATTATCATCATTGCTGCGTTTGACGACGATGAAGCGGCACGCCAAGGCGATATCGATGCCATGTTAGCGGTCATTAGCGGCCCCACCAGTCGTCATATTATCTCAACGACGATCACCACTTTCGCAGGATTAATTCCATTAATGATGGCGGCAGGTGGATTGTGGCCACCTTTCGCGCAAACCGTCGGATTTGGGCTGCTTTTGGCAACGCTGGTGTCGTTTTTCTTTACCCCAGCGCTTTATCGGCTTTGGGTAGCAAGAGCAAGCTCGTCTATCGGTAGCAAGCATGCGGTAGCGGGAAACGCAATCTGAGCATACTTGATAAGGTAGTGTGAGTTCTAGGCGACGATGCCCTTTACCTGGAGTGGCATCGTGCCTAGTCAACTACAGCTGTCGGCGCCAGCGATTCTCAATGGTGTCCAACTCTGCCGGGCCGTAATGGGCCTGCTGATGTGACCCGTAGTAGGCCCATAATTGATCGCCGTAGTCGAAGTGCCACCACTCGCTGGGCAGGTTTGTGAAGCCTTGCTGTTGCATGGTGTGGTATAGCAGGCGGCGGTGATCTCGGGCGTTGACTTGCTGCGGCGTTAGCGTTTCCAGGTGCTCGAAATAGTCGCTATGAGAGGCGGGGATCGCTTCATCAAACAGTGTCCCCATATCCAGCGGCAGGCCATCGGCATCACATAGCGTGACATCGACGGCACCACCGGTGAGATGTGGGCTCGGTTCTAGTGGATTGCGGCTGGGAACCGAAACAAACTCCCTTGTGCGCTCCAGTAGCTCCGCCTCGCTGAGGTCGGGCTGATGATGCTGGATGGCTTCGTGCAGGGTATCAAATAGGTACTGCTGTACCCGCCATGGACGCCAGCCGTCCAGCACAATTAGACCGATCCCTTCGGGCAAGCTGCGCGCTGCGGCGAGTAGCGCCCGATAAACGCTTTCCCGAACGAAACACTCTGGTACCGCGCCGGGAATGCCCAGCCGAGCATAGGCGGGGAATACGCTAATCGGTGCCGGGGCGAGGCTCATTGGCACCAAGCGCTCACCATTATCTTCAATAGATGTTCGGCGTAGCTGTTCCCAGTTTGGAGCTAGGTGGCTGGGTAGAGGCGGTAAGGCCTTCACTAGTGTGTTCAAAGGCATCATGTTATCCAAGCAAAGGATTATTCAAGAAGAGCACTATCCAAACTGTGTAGGCAGCCAAAGCGTGAGTGGCGGAAACAGGATGAGTAGAAGAAGCACCGCAATCGCTGTTAGCACAAAGGGCCAAATGGTTCTGAATAGCGACACTATCTCCAGCCGACTGACCGCGGCGGCGACAAACACGCAGGCGCCTAGCGGCGGGGTGATTAACGCGATAGTAATGTTAAGCGTGATGATGACACCCAGATGAATGGGGTCGATACCCGCCATCATTGCCACTGGCGCAAAGATAGGCGTCAGTAGCATCAGCGCTGACACTTCCTCCATAAACATGCCCGTTATAAAGGTAATGGCACTCAGTAACAGTAGAATCACTACTGCGTTGTCTATGTAAGGAGATAACAGCGAGACAAATTGGGCGGGCACTTGTGCATAGGAGAGTAACCAGCTAATTGTCGCTGAGGCGGCCATAATCAGAAAAATCGCCGAGGTTAAGCGTGCCGTATCGACAATAGCTTTCCAGCACTCTTTAAAACGCAATCCTCCCAGCACGACCCCGCACAACGCGACATACAGCGCTGTCAACGCGCCCGACTCGGTCGGCGTTACGAAGCCCAGCACGATGCCAGCAACAATAATAAAAGGGGCGATAAGTGCAGGCAGAGCGGCTATAAAGGCAATGCCAAGTTGGCTGAGTGAGGGCAACTGACCACTTTTGGGTAACCGATGGCGCCAGGCATACCAAGCGTTCATGCCCATAAAGGCAACGCCTAGTAGCAGCCCTGGAACGACGCCTGCCAGAAATAGGTTGCCGGCCGAGGTATTGGTCAGTGAGGCGTAGAGAATCATAAAGATGCTGGGGGGAATAATCGGGCCGATTAACGAACTGCCGGCGGTCAACCCTGCGGCAAAGGCTCGCGAGTAGCCCTCCTTCTCCATGGCAGGTACTAATAGCGACCCAAGTGCCGAGGTGTCCGCCACTGCTGAGCCATTAACACCCGCGAAGAATACGCTCGACACCACATTGACGTGCCCCATGCCGCCCCGCAAATGCCCTACCATCAGGCGGGCGAGCCCCATCAAGCGTTCGGTTAAGCCGCTGACGTTCATCAGGTTGCCAGCGAAGATAAATAACGGAATCGCCATCAAGGAGAATACATTGATACCACCAAAGAATTGCTGCGGCAGCATGCGTGGAATCATTGAGGGGTCGACAAATAGAAAGCCGACTATCGCGGTGGTCAACAGGGCGATAAACAGGGGCAGTCCAATCAAAACGTGGCCCAGGAAAACAACCAGCATAGTGACAATCATAGGTCGTCCTCGATGGTCTTGAGTGGTGCAGGGCCATAGAGAAGCACATGCCAAGCCAGCAGCAGAAAACCAATCGGTAGCGAAAGCAGTGGCACCGTACGGCTAATGCCGAGCCCAGAAGTGGTAAACATACTGACCGACAGTGCATAGCGATAGCTAACCCATGCCCCGCCTGCCGCAATTAGTAGGGTGAGTAGCCATTGGTACACGTTTAGCAAGCGAGCAAAGGGGACGGGCAGTCGTTTCTCTAACAGACCAACGCGCATATGCCCTCCTTCAGACCAGACAGCACCAGCCGCGAGCATTACGGTGGCGATGATCAAGAAACGTGATAGCTCATCTGTCCAGATCGGCGCGCCACCAGCGATGTAGCGTGCAAACACCCCAAACAGAATAGCCGCAACATTGAGCGATAACAGTGCGCCCGCCAGAGTTAAGGTAACAGGGCGGCTGATCGCTAAAAGACGGGATCGAAGCGTATTAAACATGGCAGCCTTCCATGAAGCACAGGAACGTTAAGCACTTGAATATTAAGTGCTAGGGTCTTAAGTACTGGAGTATTAAGTACTAGGATATTAAGTACTGGAAATAGGGGGCCGGTAAGGTGCCAGCCCCTGTTGTTAACAGCCGTTAGTCGAGCAGTTCGCTCATGCCTGCATCTTCCAATGCCATATCGATCCAGCGCTGCTCGATATCACGCTCACCGAGCCACTCAAGGTAGGCAGGCTGGCCGATTTCGCGGAAAGCGGCTAGCTCTTCTTCAGAGGGGCGAATGACTTCCATGCCTTGCTCTTCCAGATAGGCGATACGCGCCTCTACCTGCTCCTCATTGTGCTCACGGGCATTGTGATTAGCTTCGGATACGGCCTCCATAAAGGCGCTGCGAAGCTCATCATCCCAACCCGCGATCATGTCGCTGTTGCCTACCAGGAACTGGTCGGAGTACTGGATATTGGCGAGGGTCAGGTAGTCCTGCACTTCGTAAAGGCTGCCTAAGATGATATACATCGGCGGGTTCATTTGCCCGTTAGCCACCCCGGTGCGCAGTGCCATATAGGTCTCTGTCCAGGGGATGGGAGTGCCGGAGGCGCCGAAGGCCTCATAAAGAGCGACTTGGCTAGGGTCCATGGCGCGGAAGCGGAGTCCTTCGAAGTCGTCAGGATGGCTGATCGGTCTTTCGTTATTGGTGAACGCCAAAAAGCCGCCCTCTTCCACAACGGCTAGCATATCGATACCGGCACGCTCCTGCAGAGCGTTGCTGACTTCCTGCCAATACTCACCCTCATCGAAGAAAGTGTGGGCTGCAGAAAAATCGTCGAACAGAAACGGAATAGCGCTAACGAAGATTTCATCCACAAGAGGAGAAACACCCGCAAATGACGCCACATTGAGCATGGGCGTATTCATGGTTTGTTCCATGCGCTCCTCTTCTTCGCCGAGCATGCTATTCGGATAGAGCTTAAGCTGGATCTCACCGTCAGTTTTTTCGTCTACCAACGTTTTAAGATTCTCTGCAAAGACGTGGACAGCGTTCTTTTCCGGGTCTGGGGCACCGTTGTAACTTAGATTAATCGTAGTCGCTGCAAGCACGTTCCCTGCCATCAAAGCAGAGCCTACTAGGCATGCGGAAATAAGCTGTTTAGGCGCAAAGTGTTGGCTCAATTTTGCTGGGTACATAGTCAGTCTCCTGGTTTATTGTCGTGAACTACGGGGCGCTATGGGCGCGTTATTAGATTTATAAGGAGTGCCTACTAGAAGACTATGTATTGAGGTGTTGACTATGCAATACCTAAACTGTGGCTTTTATTGCAACAGTCGTGGTGCATCGGCGGAGAAAAAGCGCATGCCTTTGTGCAAATGATTGATGCAAGTGATTGAGGCGACTGGGAGTTCCTGTCCTTTCAGGCTAACAATTTGTGCCCGCGTACCGTTCATCACCGGGTACTGCATGGGGAGTGTGAAGATCTCACCGCGCTCAATCTCATCCGCTACGGTGAGTTCGGGCATAAACGTAACGCCGATGCCTGAGCGGACAAAATTCTTTAACACCGCAACAGAGTTTGTATGCAGGCGTGCTTCAAGATGAATGCGCTCCTGGTGAGCCACCATATTGACCATTTGCCGCATACCAAAAGGATTGTCCATTAACGCCAGAGGCCACTCCTTTAAGTCATGCAGCGTTACCGGGCGATTAAGATCACTAAGTGGGTGATTGGGGGGGACAATGACATCGAGCGGCTGGCGCGTTTCCACGTGGCAGAAAAGTTGCGGGTCTACCGGCGGTGCATAAAGTAGCGCTATATCCACCTCGCGATCTTGGAGTAACGACATCGCTTCATTGACACCCGCCATGCGGATTTCAACTTTGATACCGTCAAACGCTGACATGAAAGTGCCTAACGGTGCGGCGATCAGGTCAGCAATAAACCCTTCTCCCACGGCAATGCGAACTTCCCCTTTCGCGAGACTTTGCAGTGCCATTAGTTGGGAGAGCACCGCTTCTTCTGAAGCCCGCTGGGCATGAAAATGGTGCACCAGTAGCTGGCCCGCTGCAGTGGCACGCATCCCTCTTCCGTGTCGCTCGCATAGCTGGGTATCCAGCTCTTCTTCTAGTGCTTTTAGTTGGCGGCTAACGGCAGAGGCATCGACATTCAGGTGGGCGGCGGCACGCCTGAGCGAACCGCGCCGAATCACTTCATTGAGGTAGGTTAATGCACGCTGGTTAAGCATAAAACACGCCTATGTTGGGGTGTTCTATATCTTACCGGAAGCCTGCCCGGACTTGTCATGGTTGGCATTAGCTAAGCGGTTGGGGGGCTGGCTCGCGGAGGATATTTTTCTCCTCCACCGCATCCGCCAGCATTTCGGCGGTAATGGCTGACAGTGTCCAGCCTAGATGGCCGTGGCCGGTGTTATAGAAAACAGTCGGTAAACGGCCAGGTCCAACTTTGGGCAGCATATTAGGTAGCATCGGCCGCAGGCCTGCCCAGGGCACTACGCGTTGGGTGCTCACGCCAGGGAAACACTCTTCTACCCAGCGAACCAGCGGTTGAATGCGGTCGTTGCGTATATCGCGATTCGCGCCGTTAAATTCAGCGGTGCCAGCCACGCGGAAGCGGTTGAGCCCCAAGCGGCTGGTTACCAACTTGGTTTCATCGTCTAGCAGGCTGACGGTTGGCGCGGCTTGCTGAGAGGTCTCGTCATCTAGCTGTACGGTGATGGAGTAGCCTTTTACGGGATAGATATTAACGCGATCGCCTAATTTGGCGGCAATGGCGCGGCTGCCGGTCCCCGCACAAACTACCACGCTGTCAAACCGTTGGCTCATGCTGTTGTTATCTACCGTGGCGCTTACCCAAGCCCCATTCTCGTCAGCACCAATATCGTCAATATGGTGGCCATAGTTAAGCTGCACGCCACGCTTGGCGGCTGCTTGAGCAAGGCCGTTGGTATATTTATGGATATCGCCAGTGGCGTCGCTTTCGGTATAGAAACCGCCATAGTAACTACCTGCCAGGGTTGGCTCGATGGCGCGCATTTCATCCGGCGTGACCGATCTGCGTTCAAGGCCGCCTTTCGCTAACAACTGCGACACGCGCGAGGCGTGATCAAAGCCAGCTTTGTCGCGGTAGATATGCAGAATGCCTTGCTGTTTAAGATCAAAATCAATCTGCTCGTCTTTCGCCCACTGGAATAAGTGTTCTCGGGCAGCAATCGCTAACCGAGTGGTTTCCGTGGTGTTGTCGGCATAACGGGGAATGGCGGCGATGAACTCTGCAAACCAACTGAGTTTGTGCCAACTAGGGCGAGGGTTGACCAGGAGCGGCGCGTCGTTTTTTAGCATCCAGCGCAGGCCTTTAAGCACCGTCGGCCAGTGGTTCCACACTTCAGCATTCGAGGCCGACAGCTGCCCGCCGTTGGCAAAAGATGTTTCCATCGCCGCATAGCGGTGTTTTTCAAAAACAGTCACATCAAAGCCGCGCTTTGCCAGAGCATAAGCACTTGTAATACCGGTGATCCCACCGCCAATAATAGCAATGCGTTGCATGTGTCTCTCCAGATTGTATGAGCGTCAAGCGATACCCCTAGCAACATTGGCTAGGCGTACCCCTTCCGTCATGGAACCTGAGAGATTCACGCATCTTGAGGAGGCGCTTGCTCCTTCGGTGGGCTGAGTGACGCAGTCATCAGCCGCTCTTCGGAAAGTGTTAGTAATTACTGTTCTAGTAAATACCGTAACAATAGCGGTCCGGTGGCCTGAGAGTTTCCGGGGTCGTTGCTCCTTCGGCGCTGGTGGCTAGCACCAGTCTCTCCCGCTATTGCGTTGACAACGTTGTAACGCGTCAGTCGAAAAAGTGAAATAGGGTAAACGTCTTAAGGGGGGGACGCAAAGACGCAAAAGAGAGGAGCACGCTGCTTAATGGGCATGCTTTGCAATAGCGTGGTTTTAACTGACAATATCGAAAACCTTTTAGCGATGGAAATAACGCATGCAGGCAAACGGATTTTTTGATGGTGTAGGCGAAGCGATTGGCGATGCTATTCGCGTGATGGTGGAGTTTTTATTGGGCTTCTTCACCAACTTTTTCGGCGCGTTTGATGACTTTATTGATGGTCTAACCCGCTCTCTGGGTATCAATGCGTCGTTCTTTAGCATTCTGGTGTTGGTAATTGGCTTGTGGCTGTTATGGCGCGGCTTTCGAGCGCTGCTACGAGGCTCCTTACTAGGAGCCATCGTGCGTATTGTGCTGGCGCTGTTTATCCTGTCGTGGCTAATGATGTAGAGAGGGCGAGCGCCCTTGAGTCAGTTTCATTAGATAAGTGATCAATTATCATTTGCTTATTTGGTGCATTTTGCCATCATCTGCACTCTTTTTGTGCAGAGGGGGAGCAATGAAAGCTTATCTTGGCAAGATGCGAGGAGAGCCAACGGCGCGCCGCCCCGTCGGCTGGAAAGATGCCTGCTGGTCATGGCTGGGCGCTTTTACTGGTATGGCCGTTATATGCTGGCTAAGCGCCGCTTGGCTCTCGCAGCAGTTATTAATCGTGGGCTCCTTTGGGGCAACGTCGGTGTTGGTTTATGCAGCGCCTGAAAGCCCGTTTGCCCAGCCAAGCCATGTACTGTTTGGCAGTGTTTTGTCGGCGCTGGTGGGGGTGGGGTGCTACCAATTGCTGGGGGCAACGCCTATCTCGATGGCACTAGCGGTGTCGCTTTCCATACTGGTGATGCAACTGACACACACCGTGCATCCGCCGGGGGCTGCCGCTGCGCTGATTGCGGTAGCAGGTGGGGCGAGTGTCCACAAACTGGGCTGGTGGTATCCGCTGATCCCCATTGGCGCTGGGTGCGTGGTCATGCTGGTAGTGGCCATTTTGGTGAATAATTTAGCGCGCCACCGCCGTTATCCACGTTATTGGTAGCGGTGTAGCTGCTCCTCAATGGCGAAAACGTGCGCATCGTCTGTGCCTAATTCGCGTAACGCCTGGGCTAAGTTCAGTAAGTAAGCTTTATTCGAGCCGCTCGGGCCATGGGAATGGGCAATTTGGTGTGCAATATCATCCAACGATGCCTCGCCCAGAAAGGCTGGGTTATCTTCAGTAGCTAAGTAAATTAGCCCTTCCGTTGTTGCCTTTGCCGCCTGCACATTGCCACGCTGCGCTAGAAAAGTGAGCGGCACTTTTTCACGCAGGTAGCCGTTCTTTTCACGTACATCTAGCGGTGCCAGCACGTCGGGTGTAATGCGGTACGCCATGCCGTGACATACTTCCCCTTGGGCACGAATCAGCGTAGCGACGCGCCCCGGTGCGTCCGGCGTGCCACGATGATCGTGAGAGCCTTGCCAAAAACGTCGCGCCCAGCCGGTAATGTAGGCGGGCTGTCGTTCCAAGTAGGCAAAGTCGGCCTTCCAGATCAGCGAGCCATAACCAAAAAGCCAGATATCGGTATGGCCATCGAAGAAGTTTCTTTGCTGGTTCAGGGCGGTAGTATCAAACATCGCTATCAAGCATCATGAGTACGGTACATCGGTTAAAGCGCTCATCTTATCATGCCTTTAGTGATTACTTACTTGACCATTTCCGGAGACCGACATGCGCGCTATTTTTCTCGTCGATAACGGCTCATTACGGCCTCAGGCAACCCACAACCTGCGCCGCGCGGCATCTGCGCTCAGCCAGCAGTTAGGCGAAACCGTGCAGGCGGCTTCCTTGCTGCACTCTAATAAAATCCCTCCTGAAGAGGTTGACGGCATCCCCGCGATGACTCTGGGCCCGGCTGCTGAGCGCAGTGCCGAGAATGGGGCGACAGAGATCATTGTGCTGCCGTTCTTCTTTGGCCCAAGCAAAGCACTGACGGGCTACTTGCCAGAGCGCATGGCAGCACTGCAGGCGCGTTTTCCCCAGGTGAGCGTTCGTGTGGCCCAGCCGCTGGTGGATGAGCGGGGCAATAATGACCTGCGCTTAGCCAAACTGCTGGCCGACAACGTGCGCGATAAGCATCAAGCGGGAACGACGCCGCATGTAGCGCTGGTCGATCATGGCAGCCCGATTCCTGAAGTGACCGCCGTGCGCAACCGCTTGGCGGGACAGCTTAGTGTACTGCTTGGTGATGACGTGGCTTGTGTGGCGGCTGCCTCGATGGAACGCCGTGAAGGTGACGAATATCGCTTTAACGAGCCGCTGTTGGAGCATTTATTGGATACGCCGGAGTTCCAATCAGGCCCGGTCATCTTAGCGATGTTGTTTCTCTCGCCTGGGCGTCATGCGGGGGAAGGTGGCGATATCGCCGAGATTTGTGCCGCCGCTGAACAGCGCCACCCAGGTTTGAGTGTGACAACCACCGCGCTGGTTGGCGAACACCCTGACATCGTCGCGATACTGCACGCACGGCTGCGCCAAGCACTTGATGGTGAACGTTTTCTACTCGAACTTCCGGCTACGCTAGACAATGCTCACTAGGTGGGAGGTGTAACGCTGCCCAAAGGCGCGTAGAATCGCGAGCCTTTGAATGCGCAATTACACTGTTAACCAGGGCTCACATCTTGATCGCAACCGCCAATATCACCATGCAGTTTGGGGCCAAGCCCCTGTTTGAAAATGTCTCCGTCAAATTTAATAACGGCAATCGCTACGGTTTGATTGGCGCCAATGGTTGCGGTAAGTCCACCTTTATGAAAATTTTGGGTGGCGAGCTTGAGCCTTCTTCCGGGCAGGTCATGCTGGATAGCAGCACGCGGCTGGGTAAGCTACGCCAGGATCAGTTTGCCTATGAGAACGAGCGGGTCATCGATACCGTCATCATGGGGAACGCTGAACTGTGGAAAGTAGCCGCCGAGCGCGAACGGATTTATTCTTTGCCAGAAATGAGTGAAGCCGACGGCATGGCGGTGGCCGACTTGGAAGTACGCTTTGCTGAGCTTGACGGCTATACCGCTGAGTCTCGCGCCGGGGAGCTACTGTTGGGGCTAGGTATTCCCATTGAACAGCACACCGGCCCGATGAGCGAAGTTGCTCCCGGCTGGAAACTGCGTGTGCTGCTGGCCCAAGCACTGTTTTCCGACCCGGATGTGCTGCTGCTCGATGAGCCGACTAACCACCTGGATATCAATACTATCCGCTGGCTGGAAGATATTCTCAAAGCGCGCAGCAGTACCATGATTATCATCTCCCACGACCGCCACTTCCTGAACAGTGTGTGTACGCACATGGCGGATCTGGATTACGGGGAAATTACCCTGTTCCCCGGCAACTACGACGACTACATGACTGCCGCCACTGCTGCCCGCGAGCGCCAGCACTCGGATAACGCCAAGAAAAAAGCCCAAATTGCCGAGCTTCAGCAGTTTGTTAGCCGCTTCTCGGCCAACGCCTCCAAAGCCAAACAGGCCACTTCACGGGCGCGCCAGATCGATAAAATCAAGCTGGAAGATATCAAGCCTTCGAGCCGGGTTAGCCCGTTTATCCGCTTTGAGCAGAATAAAAAGATCCACCGCAATGCCGTGAATGTTGATGCCATTACCAAAGGCTACGACGATGAGAAGCCGCTCTTCGAGCGTTTCTCGATGACCGTAGAAGCGGGTGAGCGCATTGCTATTATCGGCCCCAACGGCATTGGTAAAACCACCCTGCTGAAAACCCTGGCGGGTGATTTACACCCCGATGCCGGTGAAGTGAAGTGGACCGATGCGGCGGAAGTTGGCATGTTTGGCCAAGACCACACCGACGACTTTCCTGTTGATGCCACGCTCTTCGAGTGGATGAGCCAGTGGACCAAAGGCGGTGAGCAAGTGGTGCGCGGCGCGTTGGGTCGGATGCTGTTTTCCAGCGACGATATTGGTAAATCGGTGAAGGTCATTTCCGGTGGCGAGCAGGGGCGCATGCTGTTTGGCAAGCTAACGCTCACCAACCCGAACGTGCTGCTAATGGATGAGCCGACCAACCACCTGGATATGGAATCGATTGAGGCGCTGAACTTAGCGCTGGAGAACTACCCAGGCACGCTGATATTTGTCAGCCACGACCGCGAGTTTGTTTCCTCGCTGGCCACGCGCATTATCGATATGCAGCCCGAGGGCCTTGTCGACTTTAGCGGCAGCTACGACGACTACCTGCGTAGTCAAGGCGTTGTTTGATCGCTAACCGATCAACCAATAATGTGTGTGTAAGTCGACTCTGAGGCGGGTTGCTGCTCGGCATCGAGTAAGTTGCCGCTAAAGGTTTCGTTTAGCTCTTTGGCGAGCTCTACATAAACGTACATCTGCTGATTGCGACGTTTATGTAGCGGCGGCTTAACCAGCAAGCTAATCCCACGAATGGGTTCGTGGGTCTCGCCTTGCAGTAGGTCGGGCATTTCTCCAGGTGGAAAGGCGTTGGCGATTGTGATTGGGTTCGAGGGTTGTTTGCCTTTGATAAAGAAAACCTTTTTGACCGCATCATAGCTGGCTTCTTTTCCCCGTAGCCATTCGGTCAGGCGTTCGTCTGTCGTCGCATCGGGGTGAGAAAAAATCACAAACAGAGAGTGCTGCTTTACTTTCGCTGTGCGCTTGGCGGGCACCGGTTCTTCTGGTTCAGGCGAAGGGGGCTGTGGTTCTGCTTTAGGTGCTGGCGGCGGCGTGGCGGCCTTTGCTTTGGCGCGGCGTTGTTTGGGAATAACCACATAAACGAAAATAGCCGCAGCCACGACCCCCAGCACTAATGAAGCAATAGCGAGCAAGAACGGAAGTGAAGTGGTGTCCATCTCATTGAGTCCTATCTGTCGGCGCTTAGGCCCTATTATTTAGTCGTAAAATAGCGGCATTCAGTGTTAACGCAAGCGCCACCCAAAGACAAGGAAGCATACCAGTAGAGTGAACCGCGAGCTGAGCATGCACCACCTGTATATAAAAACTAAAGAATCAACAGCCTAGCAGCGTTTTGGCGTGTTCAGATATAAAAAAGCACCACCTAAGTGATGCTTTTCATTCATAAGGGTTCGGCTTAACAAGCAATCTAGCCAATACGATCGTAGCCGTTAGCCATAAACGGGTAATCGGTGTAGCCCTTTTCATCACCGCCGTAGAACGTTTCATGGTTCGGCTCGGTAAGGGGGGCATTCACTCGGAAGCGTTCCGGCAAGTCGGGGTTAGCGATATAAGGGCGGCCAAAGGCTACGGCATCGGCGGTGTTTTGATTAATGCGTGACTCCGCGCGTTCTGCGTCGTAGTTGCCGCAGTAAATCAGGCTGCCGTTAAAGCGCTTGCGCATTTGCTCACGAAAGCCGTCAGGAAAAGTGATATCGCCACCGATCCAGTTAGGCTCGTTTAAATGCAGATAGGCTAAGCCGCGTTTGGACAATTGTTCCGCCAGATAGAAAGCCATGGCTTCAGGTTCATCATCGGTCAGGCCGAACAGTTCGATAAAGGGCGTCAAGCGAATGCCCACACGCTGTGCACCGAAAACTTCAATTACCGCATCGACCACCTCTAGCGGGAAGCGGGCGCGGTTTTCCAACGAGCCGCCGTACTGGTCGGTGCGCTGGTTGGTACCGGTGGCCAGGAACTGGTTAAGCAGGTAGGCGTTAGCCGCGTGGACTTCCACCATGTCGAAGCCTGCGCGTTTGGCGCGAACAGCGGCTTGGCGGTAGTCATCAACAATGCCGGGGATCTCATCGGTTTCCAGTGCCCGGGGCGTGCTGGTAGGGTGCTGGCCAGCAGTGCCGTCTTCAAATTCAACAAAGCACTGAGCGCCTTCGCCTTTTAACGCGCTAGGGGCAACAGGCTGTTGGCCATTCGGTTGCACCATTTCATGGGATACACGCCCAACGTGCCACAGCTGCAGCGCGATACGGCCACCTTTGGCATGCACCGCATCCACCACGCCTTTCCAGCCCGCTTCTTGTTCATCCGTCCAGATGCCTGGCGTATACACATAACCCTTCGCAGTAGGGGAGATGTTGGTTGCTTCACTAATAATCAGACCTGCGCCTGCCCGCTGACCGTAATAGGCTTCCTGCAGGGTGCCCGGCACGCTATCTGGAGTGCGCGAGCGTGTCAGCGGCGCCATGATGACTCGGTTTGGGATCGACAAACTGCCTAACTGAAGAGGGGTGAAAAGCGTTTCATACGCCATGAGCAAACTCCTTTTGGAAGCGGTCAATTAAATCGTGGCGAACAGAATAGACCAGTTTACTAGTAAATGCTAACTCAGTAATTGCTAGCCGCTACGGCGCAGTCATGGGATAAGATTTTTGAAGGAAAAACAAACCCCCGGCAACGCAATAAACCGGGGTATAGGTAAAGGGTTGCTTAGGCTCTCTGCCAAGGCCAGCGGCGCTTGGCTGGTGTGTTGATTTGCTCAATAGCGTTGGTCAGCGCCAGCATGATGGCACTTAACTGGCGGTGGCAAACGGCGCTGCTCAGCACGCCGGGGCACTGCTTGAGGAGTAAGTCACACTGCTGTGAGGCAATGAATATTTGCTCGGTGACGGGAGGGGCGAAGAGCGGCTTCGCTTGCTGGCTGCAGCGGGTTAGTTCCCGTGACAGTAGGGTGAGCATGCTGGTGTCTAGCCAGCAGGGCAGCGGGTCGTCTAGCCGACCGGCAATCGAGTGTTGCACTGCTTCGAAAGAGGTGCGTAGAAAAATAAACGTTTGGCGAAGCTGGCGCTGTTCACTAGTCATGGTACTTATCCATAGTACTTACTCTTAGTACTTATCCATAGAACTTACTCATAGAGCTCATTCATAGTACTTATCGTTACCTCAACTGATCGTCACCTCAGTTAAATGAGATCATGAAAAGATAGTGTTTCTCATTTGCATCTTTAGTGACGATAGCGCTGGTTAATCGTACTGTCAATCTTGGGCTATCAATGCGGTTATCTATTCGCTACTTATCCATTGCCTGATAGAGCTGCCAATCGTTGTTAGTGAGTGGCTCGGCGCCGTGTTGAGTGACCACTACGGTATCACTGATGCCTACGCCCCACTGGCCAGGAACGCGTAAACAGAGCGGTAAGTGGAAGACCATGTTCTCTTCGAAGGGACGATGCAGGCCTTGGGCAATATAGCCGGTGCCTTCAACCCAACTAGGAGGGAACTGCGCACCCACAGCGTAGCCAAATACCCCCGAGAAGAACAGTTGATCACGGGTAGGTGCCAGCAGTGCATCCGCTGCCTTCGCGGCATCATCAAAGGTGTTGCCTGGTTTCATATGGCTGCACAGGGTTTCGAACAGCGAGCGGCACAAGTCGCGGGTGGCGGTTAATTCGGCGCTAGGTTTTCCAGTCACCGCTGTGCGCATCATCGGCGCGGTATAGCGCTGGTAAGCGGCGCCAAATTCTAAAAATATCGGTTCATTGGGCTGTATGACGCGACGCTTGTGGTTCACGTGAATCACGCCGATGCGGTGTCCGCTGGTCACGATAGGCTGCAAGCTCATAAACTCGCTACCGTTTTCTAGCAGTGCTTTAGCGCCGATGGCCGCAATATCGTTATCGGTCATGCCAGGGCGAATAGCGGCCATCGCAGCCTCTAAACCTGCCGCAGTGATTCGTGCACTTTCGCTGAGCATTTCAAGTTCGGCGCTACTTTTAACAATACGAATCGTATCGAGCAGATCACCTGCTTCACAGAAGCGCTCTTTACCTACTGAGCGGGCCAGCGCGTCCATCACGCCCACTCGCAAACCGCTGCTCCAGCCATCAATGCCAATTTGCTCGCAAGCAGTGAGTAAGTCCGCGAGCGGCGTGATGATTTCATCCAGGTTTTCCCATCGGTAACCAATGATTTCGTCGACACGGGCGGTGACCACTGCCGCCCCTGTTTCAATGGATGCCACCTGCAGTACCAGTTGTGTAGGTGTGCACACTAAGCAGGCGTGAACCGATACCTCGAAGGTGTGGTAGCCGGTTAAGTAGTTAATGTCGGCAGGGTCGGTGAGCAGTAATGCATCCAGTCCGCGTTGTGCCATTGCATGGCGCACTTTGTCTAGGCGCGTTTGGTATTCGGCAGGTGCAAAGGGCAACTCACTTTGGGCAAGCGTCTCGGCAAGGGCTGTGCGGTAGTGTTGATAATCCATAGCGGTCTCCGGTGGGGGCTATGGTGAGTATAGGCAGCTGCTCTAGCGTTACACCGCTGTGGTTATCAACGCTAGCAATAGTAGCGAGTTGTGCCTCAATCGTACCCGGTAATAAGACGCGCACAGGAAGCACGTGGCCTCGCCCTCAATGGGAGCGGTGCATAAAAACGTGCGGTGATTATTTTCAGCGTGATGAGCGTGTGTTTTATGTCCGAGTGTTGCTTTTTTAATAACATTTGTCTTGTGGGGAAAGGTGTTATTCGCCTCTATAAGCCCATTTAATGCTGTTGCTTGCGCATTTGTACGTCGGTCTATATGATCAAATTGGTTAAAATAATCAACAAAAGGAAGGTGGCAAATGCAACCTCAAGCGTCTTCTGGTCATGTCGCGTCTTACTACGCGGCATCGTCAAACTCCACATCTCAAAGGCCCATGCTGGAGGGGGATGTTGAATGTGATGTCTGTGTCGTGGGGGCTGGCTTTACGGGCATCTCTGCAGCACTACATTTGGCGGAGCGTGGTCATCGGGTAGTGGTGCTGGAAAGCGTGGCGATTGGCTTTGGGGCGTCCGGGCGCAACGGTGGCCAGATCGTTAATAGCTATAGCCGTGATATGGATGTTATTGAGAAACAAAACGGCGCTGAAACCGCTCGGGCGCTGGGTGCAATGGCATTTGAGGGTAACCAGATTATCCGTCAGCGCATTGAAAAGTATCAGATCGACTGCGACCTAAAAGAAGGCAACTTATTTGCCGCTTGTAACAAGAAGCAGTGGGAAGGCTTAAAGGAGCAAAAAGCCTTATGGGAGCGTTACGGCCATCAGAAACTTGAGCTGTTGGAAGGTGAAGAGGTCAGACGAGAAATAGGCAGCGATCGTTATGTGGGGGCATTGGTAGATCACTCTGGGGGGCATCTTCATCCTCTCAATTTGGTGCTGGGGCAGGCGGCGGCGTTGGAGTCGTTGGGTGGCAAGATTTTTGAGCACTCCCCCGTGACTCGCGTAGAGCATGGTGAGCCGGTGACGCTGCATACGCCCAAGGGTCGCGTGACTGCTCAACGGGTCGTTATGGCTGGCAATGCCTATTTGCAAGGGTTGCTACCCAAGCTGGAAAGCAAGGCAATGCCGTGCGGCACCCAGATTATTACCACTGAGCCGCTGTCTGCAGAGTCAGCAGCACGATTACTACCTAACGATAAAGCGGTAGAGGATTGTAATTATCTCTTGGATTACTACCGCCTGACCGCCGATAACCGTTTGCTGTATGGCGGCGGGGTGAACTATGGCGGTCAGGAGTCCGCGAGTATTGAGGCAGCTATTCGGCCAAAGATGCTGGCTACTTTTCCTGAACTTGGCGATGTGCGCGTCGATTACGCCTGGAGTGGTAACTTTTTGCTGACACTTAACCGCCTGCCGCAGTTTGGCCGCATTAATAGCAACGTTTACTACGCTCAGGGGTATTCTGGCCACGGGGTGACGTGCTCTCATTTGGCTGGCAAGTTAGTGGCAGAAACGATCAGTGGTGAAGAGACGCGTTTTGAAGCGTTTGCACAGATTTCCCATCTGCCAATGCCCGGTGGACGGCTGTTACGTGTGCCGCTTTCTGCCATGGGAGCGTGGTTCTACGCCATGCGTGACCGGCTGGCGGTTTAGCGCCGATTAGTTTGGTGATTGCTCGGAAACGGGCTGGCGAATACATTCGTCAGCCCGTTTTTTATTTGCCACGGATGCTCACAGATAACACGGCATAAAAAGCTAATAGAAGGACAGGGGGCAGCATAAGACAGGCAGAAGCAATAAGAGAGACGCCGAGCAGCGCCTCTCTCTATTCTCTTGGTGGGTTCTATTGGTGGTTTATCAGCTTATACGTGGCGCAGGTACCAGTCATACTCCATGGCACTAACTTCGCGCATGGTTTCGGCGCGCTCTGCTTGGCGGTTGGCAATGAACACTTCAATAAAGTCTTCGCCAAGCTGTTCGCCAAGTACACGGTTGTTGCTTAACAGGTGCAGCGCTTGGGTCCAGCTGTTAGTTAGCTGGGGTGCGATTTGGTCATAGGCGTTGCCGATGATTGGCTCCGCAGGTGTAGTCTGCTGAGTTAGGCCATGGTGGATAGAGGCCAGTACGGTGGCTAGTAACAGGTAGGGATTAACATCGGCACCCGCTACGCGGTGTTCTATGCGCCGCGCTTCTTTTGGCCCGGCGGGAACGCGTATGGCCACAGAGCGGTTATCGTATCCCCAGGTAGGTGCCAAGGGCACATAGAGTCCTTCCTGAAAACGGCGGAACGAGTTTAGGTTGGGAGCCAGCAGTGCCATGGAGTCTGGCATCAGCTCCAGCAGTCCTCCTACGGCGTGTTGCAGTGCGGTGCTCTCCAGCGGATCGTCGCCGTTTTCGGCAAAGATATTGTGTCCGTTGCTATCTACCAGACTGACGTGAACATGGGTGCCGCTACCCGCTTCTAAGCCGTAAGGCTTGGCCATAAAGGTAGCTTCAAAGCCGTGCTTTAATGCAACGCCCTTGATCAATCGCTTGAGTAGTACCGAGTGGTCGCAGGCGCTTAACGCATCATCTGTGTGAATCAGATTGGCTTCAAACTGGCCGGGTGCACACTCTTTCAATACCGTATCCAGCGGCAAGCCTTGCGCCTGGGCGGCACTCTGCAAGTCATTGATAAACTCAGCGTACTCGTCTAGCTCAAGCACCGAATACAGCTGACTTTGAGTGGCTCGCTCGCCGCTGCAGGGGGACTGCGGTGGCTGAATCAAGTTTTCTTCGTCGCGTAAACGATCAACCAGATAAAACTCTAACTCAAGGGCGACGACAGGGGTTAAACCACGCTCGGAGAACTGCTCAAGAATGCGCCGCAGAATCTGGCGAGGATCGGCAAAAAATGGCGCGCCGTCCATCTCCTCCATGGTCATCAATAGCTGGCCATACTGGTTGTTATTCATCCAGGTGACCGGATTGAGCGTGCCGGGAATGGCGCGACATACGCGGTCGCCGTCGCCGCTGGAAAGCCCCAGCCCCGTCTCTTCAACGGTGTTGCCATTGATGTCCAACGCAAATACCGAAGCAGGCAAATAAATGCCTTTTTCAAACACTTTGCCAAGGTTATCGCTAGGGATACGTTTACCACGAATGACACCGTTAAGATCACTGATTAACAGGTCAATGCTGGTGATCTCTGGGTGATTGTCAAGAAAGTCCGAGGCTACGTTTTGAGCGTCTGTGTTATTGGCAGAGGACATACGTTGTACCTTATTTTTATGCCGTTTTAGTTGTGTTTCTGCTAACAGTATCCTTGCTTCGGCAGCCGCTTGTGTCAAATATTTAATAACAAAAATAGTGTCATTATTTTTTGTCGGTAACAGATGTGTTTTTTAATTCTTTGTTTATCAATGATTTAATATGTTTTTTCATAAAAATACTATTTTGCTATTGGAAAATAAAACAAGCCACGCTATGTTGAAGTGACTGTTGAATAAAACATAACAACTGACAAAGTGGTTTGACTATGCAAGCAACGCATTCCCCACGCCCACTGGTGGGTGTTATCGCCTGCTGCCGAGAAGTGGAAGGCCATCCCGCGCAGATAGTGACCGATAAATTCCTGCAGGCGCTTTACCACTACGGCATCACGCCGGTGATTCTTCCTGTGTTAGCCGCCGATACATTGACGCCCGAGCAGCATGCTGAACAGGCCATTGCTCTGTTGGGCAGCCTGGATGGCTTGCTGCTAACTGGCAGTTATACCAACGTCGCTCCTGACCGCTATGGTGCAGAACGCGCCCCAGAGAATACCCGTGCTGACGCACGGCGAGATGAAGCGGCACTTTGCTGGGTGCACGAGGCATTACGTCAGGCGTTGCCTCTATTTGGCATTTGTCGCGGCTTTCAGGAAATGAATGTCGCCTTTGGAGGCACCCTTCATCAGGCAGTTCAAACGCTACCAGGCATGCTCGATCATCGTGAGCCGCCCGCTGACGACATGGCGGGCCATTATGCGCCCTCTCATACGGTAAAGATCCGCCCGGATGGCGCCCTGGCGGCGCTCTATAGCAGCGAGCATGCTGAGGTGAATTCACTGCACCAGCAGGGGATTGATCAGCTTGCACCAGGTCTGGATGCAGAAGCCTGGGCACCTGATGGATTAGTTGAAGCGATTTCGGTGCGCGACGCGGCTGCGTTCGCCCTGGCTGTGCAGTGGCATCCGGAGTGGCGTCCTAAAGAACATCCTTTCTATGACGCACTATTTCAGGGGTTTGCGGCGGCCTGCCGTCAGCATCGTACCCAACGCGCCGCCCAGCCAGTTAATAGCTGAATGCTTGTTGCAACGACTTGAACAGGAGCCGACCTATGCAGACCCAGGACTATCAGGCGTTGGATCGCCAACACCACCTTCATCCATTCACTGACTTTAAATCACTTGGCGAAGAGGGTAGCCGCATCATCACCCACGCCGATGGGGTATACATTTACGACAGCCAAGGCAATCGTATTCTTGATGGTATGGCGGGTCTTTGGTGCGTCAATCTCGGCTACGGCCGGCAAGAGTTGGTGGATGCCGCCAGCGAGCAGATGCAGCAGTTGCCGTATTACAACAACTTCTTTAAAACCACCCATCCTCCGGCAGTAAAGCTGGCCGCTAAGCTGAGTGAGCTGGCACCCGAGCATATCAATCATGTGTTCTTCACGGGTTCCGGGTCTGAAGCCAACGATACCGTGCTGCGCATGGTGCGGCGCTACTGGGCGATCAAAGGCAAGCCGGAGAAGCAATGGGTCATCTCGCGTGAAAATGGTTATCACGGCTCTACTGTCGCGGGCATGAGCCTTGGTGGCATGGCGCCGATGCATGATCAAGGTGGCCCGTGTGTGCCGGGGATTAGCCATATTTGCCAGCCTTACTGGTTTGGTGAAGGGCGCGACATGAGTCAGGAAGCCTTTGGCAAGCAGTGTGCCCAAGCGTTAGAAGAGCAAATTCTGGCGTTAGGTGAAGACAAAGTGGCGGCGTTTATTGCTGAGCCGGTGCAGGGTGCAGGCGGTGCAATCATTCCGCCGGACAGCTATTGGCCAGCGGTGAAAGAGGTGTTGGCCAAGTACGATATTCTGTTGATTGCCGATGAAGTGATTTGCGGGTTCGGGCGTTTAGGCGAGTGGTTTGGCAGTACTCACTATGGCTTACAACCTGACCTGATGCCGATTGCCAAAGGGTTGTCGTCGGGCTATCTGCCCATTGGCGCGGTGCTGGTGGGAGATCGCGTGGCCGATACGCTGATCGAAGACGGCGGTGAGTTCTTCCACGGTTTTACTTATTCCGGCCACCCTGTGTGTGCAGCGGTTGCGCTTAAAAACCTCGAATTGCTGGAAAGTGAACGGGTAGTCGAGAAAGTCCGCGATGAATTGGGGCCCTATCTGGCTAAGCGTTGGCAGGAACTGGCTGAGCATCCGTTAGTGGGTGAAGCCCGTTCGTTGGGCTTGATTGGGGCACTAGAGCTGGTCGCCGACAAGCGCACCGGTGAACGCTTCGATAAGTCTCTTTCCGCGGGCAACTTGTGTCGTGATTTGTGCTTTGAGCATGGCCTGGTGATGCGCTCAGTGGGCGATACGATGGTGATGTCTCCGCCGCTAATTATCACTCGCGATGAAATCGATGAATTGGTCAGTAAGGCACGTTTGGCGTTGGATAAAACCGCTGAAAAGCTGGCGATAACACACCCTATGGAGAGTGCATAATGGCGGCAGATACACCGAAAACCCTCGCCGACTGGCAATCAAAAGCCGCATCACTGAGCTTTGAAACGCGCGCTTTCATTAATGGTGAGTTTGTCGCTGCCGCTGATGGTAGCACGCTGAGCAGTATCAACCCTGCCACCGGACATGTTCTTGCTGAGGTGGCCAGCTGCGATGCGCAAGAGGCTGAGCTTGCAACGCAAGCAGCCCGTGCAACCTTTGAAAGTGGTGTCTGGTCGCGTTGCCACCCGAGTAAGCGTAAGCGGGTGCTACTGCGTCTAGCCGAGCTGGTAGAGACACACCGCGATGAACTGGCGCTGTTAGATACGTTGGACATGGGCAAGCCGATTTCCAGTTCGCTAGGTGACTTGGCAGGCACCGTCGCCTGTCTGCGCTATCAAGCGGAGTGTATCGACAAGCTTTACGGTGAAGTGGCTCCTACTGGAGATCGTGCGCTAGGGTTGGTGCTGCGCGAGCCAATGGGCGTTATCGCTGCCATTGTGCCGTGGAATTTCCCACTAATGATGACGTCGTGGAAGATTGCTCCGGCACTGGCGGCAGGCAACAGCGTCATTCTCAAACCGTCGGAAAAATCACCTTTGTCAGCGCTGCGCTTGGCCTACCTTGCCAAGGAAGCGGGTATTCCCGATGGCGTCTTTCAGGTGCTGCCAGGGTACGGCCATACGGTGGGCAAGGCTCTGGCACTTTCCATGCAGGTTGATGGTCTGGCGTTTACCGGCTCCACCGGTGTGGGTAAACAGCTGATGCAGTACGCGGGACAATCCAACTTGAAACGCGTGTTTCTGGAGTGCGGTGGCAAAAGCCCCAACATCGTTTTTGCCGACTGCCAACACCTTGATGCCGTCGCCCAAAGCGCTGCGGAAGCTATTTTCCACAACCAAGGCGAAGTCTGTATTGCCGGTTCGCGCCTGCTGGTGGAAAACAGCATTCGCAAAGATTTTGTGGCTCGCGTAGTGAAAGCTGCTGAGCACATGCAGCCGGGAGACCCGCTCGATCCGGGTAGCTTCATGGGTGCCATGGTTGATGAAGCGCAGTACCAACGAGTACTGGCGTATATTCGCCAAGGCGAAAGCGAAGGCGCCACCCTGAAACTGGGCGGCGAGCCTAGCGATTCCAATGGGTATTTCCTGCCGCCTACGGTCTTCGATGATGTGACTCCCGAAATGCGTATTGGCCGCGAAGAAATATTTGGCCCTGTGCTGAGTGTGTTTGGGTTCGACAGCGAAGAGCAAGCCATTGCTCTGGCCAATGACAGCGACTACGGCCTTGCTGCCGGCGTTTGGAGTCAAGATATTGACCGCATCATGCGGGTCTCTCGGCGGCTGCAATCCGGTCAGGTCTATGTGAATAACTGGGCCGGTATCGATCAGACCGTTCCCTTCGGCGGTGTTAAGCAGTCGGGCAATGGACGCGATAAATCGCTTCACGCGCAGGAGAAATACTGTGAAGTGAAGACGGTATGGATGTCGCTTAGCCCTTAAAACATCTTTACCACGTATTGATTTGAGTCATCCACAGCGCCAGACGCCGCCGTATAAGCGGTGGCTCTGGCCATGGCTTCCCTGTGCCTGAGCGCCGTATCAGAAAGGTAATAACAATCTCTGCGATGGTCTCTGCAATGGTCTCAGCGATGACCAGCACAACGGTTTCTAACGCGGTTACATCACTATCAACACCAACAACAAGCAAATGCTGAGTGAGGACATTATGTCGACCGACACCACTGTTAAGGAAGATCAGGAAATACCACGGCCAAGTTTAAAAGCGACCATGATCCCCATTGTGTTTATGGCAGCATCTTTGGGCGTATTTATTGGCTACTTCGAAACGGATTCGCACTTGCCGCTGTTTTTAAGTGCGATTGTGGCAACGGCGGTGGCCCTTGCGACGGGTAGCCGCTGGAAAAAGCTTGAAGCGGGCATCATGCGCTCTATTGGCCTGACGACTCAGGCGATTGTCATTCTGATCATTATCGGCACCATTATTGGCTACTGGATTGCTGGTGGGATTGTGCCCACGATGATCTATTACGGCCTGAGCATTCTGGCACCTGATTACTTTTTGGTCGCGGCGTGCTTAATTTGCTGTTTGGTATCGTTGGCTGGTGGCAATGCCTGGACGGCGGCCGGCACCATTGGTATCGCCTTGATGGGCGTCGGTGAAGGGCTAGGCCTTAACCCGGCCATGGTCGCGGGAGCTGTGATCTCCGGCGTGTATTTTGGTGACAAGATTTCTCCGCTTTCCGAAACCACCAATATGGCGCCAGGTGTGGTTGGTGTCGATCTGTTTGAACACATTCGCTATATGCTTTACACCACGGTTCCTGCGTTAGCGGTTGCTCTGGTGCTTTACACCATTATTGGCCTGAACATGACGCCTTCCGGTGATGGCGCGGCACAGGTAAACGAGTTACAGCAGAGCCTCAATGAGCTGTTTATCATTAGCCCCTGGCTGCTACTGGTGCCAGCGGCCGTCATCGTGATGATGATTAAGAAAGTACCTGCCATTCCGGCACTTTCTATCGGTTCGCTGATGGGAATTGTCTGTGCAATTGTGGTTCAGGGCGTCCCGTTAGGCGATAGCTTTACTATTTTTGTGGAAGGCTACGCGGTAGACACTGGAAACGTTACGGTGGACGACCTGCTAACCAACGGCGGCGTTAGCGCCATGATGTGGACGGTTTCGCTGATCATTATCGCGATGAGTTTTGGCGGGATTCTTGAGTCAGCAGGGTTCTTTCGCACCATCGTGGAAAGTCTGCTCAAACTGGCCAAGACTACTGGCAGCCTGATTGCTACCACAGTGGCAACATCGATGGCCGCTAACGTCGTAGGTTGCGATCAGTATCTCAGTATTATTCTGCCTGCCCGTATGTATGCCAGCGAGTACAAACGTCGCTCGCTCAAACTGAAAAACCTGTCTCGCACAGTGGAGGATGCTGGCACCATGACATCACCACTGGTGCCCTGGAATACCTGCGGTGCCTTTATGTTTGCCACGCTTGGGGTCAGTGCCTTTAGCTACGCGCCCTACGCCTTTCTGGCGCTGCTGAGCCCGATGTTCGCGATTATTTATGGCTTTACCGGCTTCCGTATCGCCTATGAAGATGGAGCGAAAACGGCAAGCGCCGACTCGGAGTTGGCGGGAGTTCGTAGCGCCTGAACGGAACATGATGATTGAGGCTGATCAAGACGATTATTTTTTCATAACGCCACGTTAATTGAGAGCTTGCCCCACAGCCGTGGGGTTTTTTTTGCGCTATTATGTGCCCGTCAATAGACCGTCAACGTAATTTAATTTACTTATTGATAGGGAGTGAAAAAAGCATGTCGGATGACGTGGGTGCGAGCTTGCGCTCCTTGCGCAAGCAGCGAGGGATTTCGCAGCGTGAACTGGCAAAGTTGTGTGGGGTTACCCACTCAAGTCTTTCGCTAATAGAGCAAGGAAAAGTTAGCCCATCAGTCAGTTCCCTGAAGAAAATCCTAAACGCATTCTCTATGAGCGTCGGTGATTTTTTTACGATGGATCTTGATAGTCAGGAGCAGATTTTCTATTCGGCGGATGACTTGGTTGATATCGCATCCGGTGATATTTCCTTCAAGCTTGTCGGGGCAAATCGGCCTAACCGTGCGCTGGCGTTTATGGTGGAGCGATATCTGCCGGGTGCGGACACTGGGCAAGCCATGATTACTCACTACGGTGAAGAGGCTGGCTTTGTTGTAGAAGGCGAGATCGAAATCATTGTGGGCAGCACCGCCAGGCGCTTAGGGCCGGGGGAGTCTTATTATTTCAAGACAAGCGTTCCGCATCGTTTCCGAAATATTAGTGATGCCCCCTGCAAGATAATTAGCTGCGCTACGCCCGGTAAGGCGTTCTGATATTACTGGTTTGTATTGTGCGGCAATTGTCGCAGTAATGATGTTGTGCACATAGCTTGGGCACTGCCCAACGTTAGCGGGTGAGTAGAAAGAGCCCTTGCAGGAAATAGAAACCCCCAATACCGGTCACGATCCAGCGCGTCCAGGTGCGGAAGTTGGCATCAGTGAGGCGCTGCAAAATACGGTTGCCGGTGTGGGTGCCAAAGATCGCAAACGGCGCTGCTAGCAGCACAATACCCCATTCGCTGGTGCTAAGCGCCATGGCTGCGCCCAGATAAAAGAGAATCTTGATGCTGTGAGCCACCACCTGAATCATCGCCTTGGTGGATACCACTTGTCGTCGATCCATTTGGGAGCGCACAAACAAGATATCAATCAGTGGCCCAGAAACCCCCGCCGCAATGGTAAGGCTCCCAGCGGCAATGCCACAACCTAGCGCGTGGCTGGCGCGATTAGCATCTAAGTGAAACCAACGTTTGGGAATCCATACAAGTATTGGCATTAAGCCAATTAATAGGGAAACCGTCGCGGTATTGGGGCTATAGCTGAACAGCAGCAGCAAAGCTGCGGCGATCAATACGCCCAATGTCATCAGCATAACAATTCGCCAGACGATAAAGCGTCGCGACAACCATGCTCGTGATCCGTTAGACGTGAGTTGAATGACCCCGTGTACGGCCATGGCAGTCCCTGCAGGAAACATGATCAGCAGAAACCACAGCAGTACCAAGCCGCCCGCCATGCCAAATACGCCAGACAGCATCGATGTCAAAAACACGACACTAATTAAGGCCAAGCCACTCATTAGAGACATGGGTGGAGCCCTTAACTACGACAAAACGGCCAGACCTGATAAAACTTGCGGCACTTAAACTCTGCTTCGCAAGCGTTGAGCTGCGCTTGATAACGGTTAGCGCGGGCAGCCACTTGGCTGCCTGCACGCAGCACGTGGGGTTTACTGCGATAGGAGCCTCGCTGATAGCCACCTGCGCCTTCATGGTAAGCGTAGTAAAGGTGTTCAGGGTTACTCAGCGAGATACCTGCCTGCTGCTGAGAACGGCGGTTATACCAGCCAATAAAATCCGTAGCGTGCTTCATATGGGTTCGGCGGGCAAACAGACTGCCCGCTTGATCCTCATACTCCTCCCAAACGGGGTCTTGGGCTTGGGCATAGCCTTTGGCGGAGGAGGGGCGTGGGCCGGGAATAAAGCCTAGGTAATATTTGCGGTCCGGGCGCACATGGCTGCGAAATGAAGACTCCTGCTGAATAAATGACATCTGTGTGGCAATCGGTGTGCCCCATTTCTCTTCGGATTCCCGAGCATAGTCATACCAGCTTGGCTGCTCACGAAAGATTTCACAGATATTGCTCTGATCTTCCGGCGGGCTAGGTGCAAAAATTGCGCAGCCTGAAACTGCCAGCACGGCGCACAGCACCATCAATAGGCGAAGCGTTGAGAGAAGCACCGAATTATCAACAGGGTGGCGCATGGCAAAATCCTTGTGAATAAGTTTTTTTTACTAGGCATACAGTGTGATGCTCAACACGGTCTAAGCCTACCTCGCCTAGCGAAGTAGTAACTCTAAACAGCGGCGCAGCCGTTGGGCTTCACGCACTAATGTCTCTCCCGATAGCATGCCCACGCCCATTACCAATCCTGTCCGTGGGTCCTTGTCAGCGCACACGGGGCTTAGCGGGCGAACAATTAAGTGTTCTTTGAGCAGTGCTTGGGCAAGTGCTACATCATTAACCCCAGGCTCAAACTCAACGCACAAGCTAATCGCGCTAGTCGGGGGGGACACATTGCGTACTTTGGGTAGTGAGCTAATCTGGTCGTGCAGCACCTGCTGACGGCCTAGATAGTCGCGCTGGATGCGGCGACACCAGGCGTCTAAGTCACCATCAAAAATAAACTGCGCTAATACCGCTTGATCAAGCATACGGCCTTCGCGAAACAACTCGCTGCGTAGGCGGTTCATTGGACCTGCCAAATGGCGTGGCACCACCAAATAACCAAGCCGCAGGCCGGGAAACATCATTTTAGAGAATGAGCCTACCAGTAAATGGCGTTCCGAGTTGGGATCAAACAGCAGGTTAGTGTGATCGTCGCGGGTGAATTCGTAATCGTCTTCAACGATGTAGGTGGGCGATAACGCATCGCAAAACTGCTGCTTATGAGCAGCGCGTGTGGGTACGCTGAGCGGGTAGTGATGAGAGCCGGTCAAATATGCGAGCGCAATATTACCGGTCGTCTGCGGTAACTCATGCCCACTATCGGAATACCAAGGCAGCATCTCAATCGAAAGCCCTGTTGCAGTGAATACATTGCGTGCCCCCCAATAACAGGGCGATTCCATCGCCACGGTATCGCCCACATCGGCCAATGCCATGGCGCATAGCTCAATACCGTTATGGGTACCATCGGTGATGATGATCTGCTCAATATCGCAATGAATATTGCGCCAGCGCGCCAGAAACTCACGGATTGCACGCTTAAGCGGCCCATAGCCACCGGTAGAGTAAGAGAGCAGTAAGGCATTTTGCGGCACGGTGACGCTGGCATACAGCTGACGCCACTTGCGCATTGGAAACTGGGCGATATCCGGTATGCCAGGCACAAAGGCACCGCTTTGAACGGTGCTGGCGCCAGGCCAACGCAACACTTGTTGAGCGCGTTTTGAAAGTTGAACGCTGGTTGATGTGGTCGCGACAGAAGTTTCCTTCTTACAACTCCAAGTGCCCTTGCCATGAAACGTCGTTAGTAGGCCTTCTTCAATGAGCGAGGCTATGGCACGGGACAGTGTGTGTCGCGCAACGCCCAACGTTAATGCCAACTGACGGTGCGACGGCAATCGAGTTTGGTTTGGCCACGCCTTAGTAACCGCCTGCCTCAATGCCTGCTCCAGTCGTACTTGTTTGCTTAAACGCTCAGGTTGCTGGGCATAGTGTTTTACAAGCTGCTGTAACACGTCCTGGCGGTCCATTCACATCCTCTTATTGTCATGATGCTCCCCGTTTAGATAGTAAAACAGAAAAGTGGTCTGGTTGAACGCGAAAGTGGTGCATTCGTTCACCAGCGCATTACTGCTAGCGTGCATACCATGTTGCAGATCAGGAGAAGATCATGAGCTTTATCGAACAGTGGTTACACGATGCAGTACCCACCCTGGTGGGTGGCGAGTGGCGCAAGGGTCAACAGACCTTTGCCGTCGATAACCCCGCAACCGGCGAGACGATTGCCCGGGTTGCCGACTTAGGCGCTGATGACGCCCGCGATGCGGTGGCCGCAGCGTATGCCGCCGGGCCAGCCTGGCGCGCAACGCCAGTGAAACAGCGCTCGGCATTGCTGCGCCGCTGGTTTGAGCTGATCAATGAACACGCCGATGACTTAGCCCGCTTGATGACCCTGGAGCAGGGCAAGCCGCTAGCAGAAGCCAAGGGTGAAGTGACTTACGGCGCCTCATTTATTGAGTTTTTCGCTGAAGAAGCCAAGCGTATGGCTGGGGAAACCTTGCCTAGTCACGGCGCGGACAAGCGCCTCATGGTGCTGCGCGAGCCGGTCGGCGTGGTAGCAGCGATTACCCCGTGGAACTTCCCCCTGGCGATGATTACCCGCAAGTGCGCCCCGGCCTTGGCCGCAGGCTGCACTGTGGTGATTAAGCCCGCCGAAGCGACGCCGTTAACCGCGTTGGCAACGGCTTACTTGGCGCTTGAAGCAGGCCTGCCAGCCGGCACCATTAACGTGATTACCGCCTCAAAACCGGCAGCGGTGGGTGAAGTGCTCACCACCGACTCACGGGTGCGTAAAGTCTCGTTTACTGGCTCGACGCCGGTGGGTAAGCACCTGCTTGCTCAGTGCGCGAGCACGGTGAAGAAAACCGCTATGGAACTGGGCGGCAACGCGCCGTTTATCGTCTTTGATGACGCTGATGTGGATGCCGCCGTAGAGGGGGCGATTGCCTCAAAATTCCGTAATGCCGGGCAAACTTGCGTGTGCACCAACCGCTTCCTAGTACAGGACGGGGTTTACGACGCGTTTGTCAGCAAGCTGACCGAGCGTGTTAGCGCGCTGAAGGTCGGCGATGGTTTAACGGAAGGCAGCACCATCGGCCCGCTGATTAACCAAGCGGCGGTGGAAAAAGTGCAGCGTCACGTAGACGACGCGGTCAATCACGGCGCGCGACTGCTCTGCGGCGGTAAGCCCCACGCCGCAGGCGAGCGCTTCTTTACCCCCACGGTGCTTGCTGACGTAACCACCCAGATGGCGGTGGCCGATGAAGAAACCTTCGGGCCCGTTGCGCCAGTGTTCCGTTTCCAGCGTGATGAAGAAGCGATCGCCATGGCCAACGATACCCCGTTTGGCTTGGCGGCCTACTTCTACGCCACGGGTTACCGCCGTATCTGGCACACCATGGAGCAGTTGGAATACGGCATGGTTGGTGTTAATGAAGGCCTGATTTCTACCGAACTGGCGCCGTTTGGCGGCGTGAAAGAGTCCGGATTGGGGCGTGAAGGCTCCCACCACGGGTTAGATGAGTTTACTGAACTGAAATACGTCTGCGTTGGCGGTCTATAAGGAAAACGATGATGAATAACCAAGAATTGAACGAACTGAAAAATCGCTATGTGGCCAACGGTGCCGCCACGCCTACCACCCAGTTTGCCGAGCGTGCTGAAAACGCCGAGTTATGGGATGCCGACGGCAACCGTTGGATCGATTTTGCGGGAGGGATTGGCGTATTAAACCTGGGCCATCGCCATCCAAAAATTGTCGCGGCAGTAGAAGCGCAGCTTAAAAAAGTCATGCACACCAGCGCGGCGGTGATCTCCTACGCCCCTTACGTACAGCTGTGCCAAAAACTTTGTGAACTGACGCCGGTGCGTGGCCCCGAGCGTAAAGCAATGCTGGTTAATACCGGTGCTGAAGCGCTGGAAAACGCCGTGAAGATCGCTCGCGCGGCGACTGGCCGTACCGGCATTATCACGTTCGACGGTGCTTTCCACGGCCGTACCATGATGACGCTGGCCATGACCGGCAAGGTACTGCCCTATAAGAACGACTTCGGCCCTATGCCGGGCGATGTGTTCCGTGCGCCGTTCCCCAACCCGCTGCACGGCATCAGCGAAGAAGCGTCGTTAGACGCCATTCGTACGCTGTTCAAAACCGATATTGCCCCGCATCGCACCGCGGCCATCGTGATTGAGCCGGTACAGGGCGAAGGCGGTTTCTACATCGCCTCACCGGATTACCTGAAAGCGCTACGCGCGCTGTGCGACGAGCACGGTATTCTGCTGATCGCCGACGAAGTGCAGTCCGGCTTTGCCCGCACCGGCAAGCTGTTTGCGCTGGAACATAGCGGTATTGAAGCGGACATCCTCACCACCGCCAAGAGCCTGGCGAACGGCATGCCGCTATCGGCGGTTGTGGGTAGTGCCAGCGTGATGGACGCCTCTGGCCCCAACTCCTTGGGTGGCACCTACAGCGGTAACCCGCTCTCCTGCGCAGCGGCGTTAGCGGTCATCGAGGTAATCGAAGAAGAAGATATCCTGGCGCGCAGCGAACAGATGGGCAAAATGCTGGCCGAGCGTTTTGCAGTGTGGGAAGAGCGTTTCCCCGCCGTTGCCCACGGCCGCCAATTAGGCGCCATGGCTGCCTTTGAACTGCTCAACAGCGATGGCAAGCCAGATACTCAGATGACCGGAGCGCTGTGTGCCAAAGCCCGCGAGAAAGGCCTGATCCTGCTCTCCTGTGGTTTCTACGGCAATAGCATCCGCATTCTGGTGCCGCTGACGGTCTCTTCTGCCGTGCTGGAAGAGGGCTTGAGCATTATCGAGGAGTCTCTGGAAGCGCTTAGTTAAGCCGTCCTTCTAGGCATCATCAAACCCGTCATCGCCAAACAGTGAAAGCTGTTGGCGATGGCGGGTTTTGCTTTTCTAGCGCGCTTATTCACAATGGATTGATGCCCAGGTTTCCGAGTGGCGGCGAAGCTACAGCATTTACTTCCAGCGGTACTGTCTTGGTTGAATTCATGTATATTAGAATTTTACGTCTACAATATATTCTCTATGAGTTTTCTTAAGTAAGTTAGTGTCGACTAAGGAGATGCATGAATGAAAGTTCCTCAATGGATTGTTTGGGATCTTGGTGGCGTTGTCGTTGAATTGGATTTTAGCGGCATGATGGAAGATGCCACTGAGAAATTTAATATCGATAAATCAGAATTGCTCCCGTTAATTCGAGAAGAATTTAAGGAGTCTCCCTCAAGTTACAGCCTTACTGAAAAAGCAGTCGCAGGGTTGATAACAAAAGAGATTTATGTTTCTGAAATAAAGAGTGCAATAAGTAGCGATGTTCCCGAGTACGAGATAGAGAGCTTGCTAAAAAGAGTATTGGTCGGCGAAAAAAACGAAACAGTATTGTTAATTAAGAAATTAGCTCAGCGTGGTTTCCGCCAAGCTTGCATGTCAAACATCGATCAAACACATTGGGAGAAAATACAGTCCTTTCCGAATGTTGATAACTTATTTGAGAAGAAGTTTTTATCTTTTGAGCATAAGCTTGTCAAACCTAATGCCGATGCTTTTTTAAAAATGTTGGAGATTTTAGGTTGCGATAGAGATGATGTTGTTTTCATCGATGATCGTGAAGATAATGTTAAAAGTGCTAGGGATAGTGGTATTGATGGGATTGTTTTTGAAAACCATGCTCAGCTCTTGAAAGATTTCTCAGCGCGTGGCCTGTTAACTTAATTGGCAAAGGAGGGGACATGAGTGGAATAAAGAAAGGACAGTTTACTGTTACCTCAAGCAAAACAATTTATAAAAATCCGTGGATTGAAGTTACCGAAGACAGTGTTATCCGGCCTGAGGGTGATAGGGGGATATTTGGTACTGTTGATATGAAAGACGGTGTTGCAATTCTTCCTTTATTTTCTGATGGTACGGTATTACTTGCCCGTGAGTATAAATATGCTCAAGATGCTGAAATGATAGAAATCATTGGTGGAGGGATAGACGTAAGCGCCCATAAATCGGCACCTACAGCCACGCCCTGAAAT
>NZ_JABUZE010000049.1:0-39773 GCF_014897805.1 Halomonas sp. 3F2F | reverse complement strand
AGGTAGATTCCCGATAACCCCACTCGGGAATGACGGTGTGGTGATTCGGGAATGACAGTGCGGTGACTCGGGAATAACGTGCGGTGCACGCTTTGGGAGGAGGCCGCTTTGCTATATGGGGCTAGGGGGTAATGCCAGTAGCCTTAACTGACTGGCATTACGACCACGGGCCGGCGTTAATTAAAGGGTTATTTTTGATCCTCAAGCCCAAGCTCTTGGATAGAAATTTCGCGCATTTTAAATTTCTGAATTTTACCGGTTACCGTCATCGGGAACTCATCAACAAATTTAAAGTAGCGAGGAATCTTAAAGTGAGTGATTTTGCCTTTGCAGTACTCGCGCAGGTCTTCTCCAGTGACTTCTCCTGCGCTGCTGTTGAGCTTCACCCAAGCAATTAACTCTTCGCCATACTTCTTATCCGGAACACCGGTAACCTGTACTTCTGAAATCGCAGGGTGGGCGTATAAAAACTCCTCGATCTCTTTCGGGTATACATTCTCACCGCCGCGAATCACCATGTCTTTAATGCGGCCAACGATCTGGATGTAGCCTTCCTCGTCCATCGTGGCAAGATCGCCCGTATGCATCCAACCGGCTTCATCAATGGCTTCAGCCGTGGCTTTGTCATTGTTCCAGTACTTGAGCATCACACTGTAGCCACGGGTGCATAACTCACCAATTTCACCACGGGGCAGAATGCCGCCGTTGCCAGGATCGACGATCTTGCTTTCTAGGTGGGGTTGGGTGCGGCCGACGGTAGAAACGCGCTTATCAATGGTGTCGTTAGCGCCGGTTTGGGTGGAAACTGGGCTGGTTTCTGTCATGCCATAGGCGATCTGTACGCCTTTCATGTTCATCTTTTCGATGACCTGCTTCATGATTTCTGCAGGACAAATAGAACCCGCCATAATGCCGGTGCGCAGCGTGGAAAAATCAGTCGTGGCAAAGTCGGGGTGCTCTAGTTCGGCGATGAACATAGTGGGTACGCCGTAAAGCGCGGTGGCTTTTTGCTCGTGTACCGCTTTTAGCACTTTGCCGGGTTCGAACCCTTCATCCGGATAAATCATCGCCGCGCCATGGGTCATACAGCCCAGGTTACCCATCACCATGCCGAAGCAGTGGTAGAGCGGTACGGGGATGACCAAGCGGTCTTCGCTGGTAAAGCCCATGCTTTCGGCAACAAAGAAGCCATTGTTGAGGATGTTGTGGTGAGAGAGCGTCGCGCCTTTCGGAAAGCCCGTTGTGCCCGAGGTGTACTGAATATTGATCGGGTCATCAAACTGTAGCGTGGCCTGCAGGTCATCAACATCCGTCTGGCTGATCTTGCTGGCTTCGTTAATGAAGTCTGCCCAGCGCCACATACCACTCTGTTTGTCAGAGCCCAGATTAATGATGCACTCAAGATCAGGTAGCTTGTGCGATTTTAGCTGGCCTTCTGTGCTGCTATTTAGTTCAGGCGCGAGCTCAAACAGCATGGCGGTGTAATCAGAGCTTTTGAATTGATTGGCAGTGACTAAAAAGCGCGCACCGGATTGATTAAGCGCGTAGTCCAGCTCATGAGTACGATAAGAGGGGTTAATGTTGACTAAAATCGCGCCAATCTTGGCGGTGGCAAATTGGGTTAGGGTCCATTCGCAGCAGTTAGGTGCCCAGATGGCAACTCGGTCGCCTTTTTTAACGCCAATGGCCAGCAACGCACGGGCGCAACGGTTAACTTCTTCCTGAAGCTGGCGGTAGCTCCAGTGAATGTTCTGATGAAGGGCGATTAGCGCGTCGTTGTCGGGATACTGTGCGGCGATCTGATCAAATTTATCGCCAATGGTCATGCCCAGCAGCGGCTTATCTGCGGTGCTGCTGGTGTAGCTAGGTAGGGTGTGTGCAGGTGATGCCATGGATGTCTCTCCGAACTGTTTTTTTTGTCTCAACGGGAAGAAAGCAGTTGGCTTCTATAGTTATTATTAGCTAACCGTGCTTTTGGCCAACGCGACTTTAGAACTGGGCTTGCGACCAAGCTGCTGAGTGATCCAGACGCCCGTATCAATCACTGCCTGGAGGTCGATGCCCGTGTTAATGCCCAGCCCCTCTAGCAGGTAAAGTACGTCTTCCGTGGCCACATTGCCGGATGCACCTTTGGCATAAGGGCAGCCACCAAGCCCTGCGGTCGCTGCGTCAATCACGCTCACGCCTTCTTCCATTACGGCATATAAGTTAGCTAGCGCCATGCCATAGGTATCATGGAAGTGGGCCGCTAAATGCTCGATGGGCACCTGCTGGCGGGCAGCCTCAATCATCCGCTTAGCGGCTAGCGGCGTGCCGACACCGATGGTGTCACCCAGAGAGATTTCATAGCAGCCCATCTCATAAAGTGCGCTGGCTACCTCGGCAACTTTTTGCGGAGAAATAGCCCCTTCATAGGGGCAGCCCAGCACGCAGGACACATAGCCACGCACCCGCACACCTGCTTCGTTGGCTCGCGCAAGCACTGGCTCAAAGCGCGTCAGCGACTCAGCAATCGAGCAGTTGATGTTTTTCTGGGAAAACGCCTCAGAAGCGGCACCAAATACTGCGACTTCCTCAACGCCGGCTGCCAGTGCGCCTTCCAAGCCTTTCAGGTTAGGCGTTAACGCCGAATAAACCACGCCGGGTTTGCGGGCAATACCGCGCATTACTTCGCTCGCATCGCCCATTTGGGGTACCCATTTTGGCGAGACAAAGCTGGCGGCCTCAATATGGCTGAGGCCAGCATTCGCGAGCCGTTCGATCAGTTCGATTTTGGTGGCGGTGGGCACCAGGGTGCCCGGTTCGTTTTGCAGGCCATCGCGGGGGGCCATTTCAAACAGTTTAATAGACGTAGGCAGTGCCATCGGTTAGCTCCTATTCGTTGGGGGCAAAGTCGAGTAGCACGTCACCTTGACTCACGGTATCGCCCGACTGGAAGTGGAACGTCTCCACGCTACCATCGGCAGGCGCGGTCATGGTGTGCTCCATCTTCATCGCTTCCATGACCATCAACGGCATGCCTTTCTCGACCGCCGCGCCAGGCTCTACCAGCAGCGCGACAACGGTGCCATTCATGGGGGCGGTGAGCGTTGATTCGGCTTCATGGTGACCGTGGTCAATGGCATCAATACGTCGCCAGAAGAGGCGTGTTTCGCCACTAGGTTCAGCCATCACCACGATATGGCCATCGCGGCGTGCCTGTAGACGACGGCGGTGGCCGTTTAGCGTGACGGCGACCGCATCACCTGTCAGCGATTGTAGGCTAGCGGTCAACGTTTGATCACCGATGGTCAGATTCCACAGCGATTCGCCGCTTTCGCGCTTACCTTCAACAATCACCACCGCTTCGTCGCTGTCGGCTGCCTGGGCACTTGCCGGGTCACACAGCGCAATACGAATGGTATGGGGGGCATTCAAGCGGAAACCGTCGTGGCGATCCCACGGAGAGTCGCTCTCGCACTCTTTGGCCAGCTGGTTCAGGCCGATCAGCGCGGCGCTGGCATACGCCTCGGTAGAGTAGCTGCGCGGAGCAAACAGCGTGGCTTCGTTGCGTTCGATAAAACGCGTGTCTAGCTCGACGTTTTTAAAGCCGGGGTGATTTGCCAAGCGTTGCAGGAAGGCGCGGTTCGTCACCACGCCCTGTACATCCAGCGCCGCCAACGCTCGGTTGAGAGTGGCTAGCGCCGCATCCCGGTCAGCGCCGTGAACAATCAGTTTGGCCAGCATGGGGTCGTAGTGCATGGAAACCACATCGCCACTTTCTACGCCGCTGTCTAAACGGACCTGATCGCTATCTAAGTCGGCACCTTCTAGGTCCAAGGCGAAGCGAGTCAACAAACCGGTGGCCGGTAGGAAGTCTTGCTCCGGGTCTTCGGCATACAGGCGCGCTTCAAAACTGTGGCCGGTGATGGTGAGCTCGTCTTGTGTGCAGGGGAGTGGTTCACCCATCGCAACGCGCAGCTGCCATTCGACCAAATCCTGGCAGGTAATCATTTCAGTAACGGGATGCTCAACCTGCAGGCGGGTGTTCATCTCCATAAAGTAGAACGAACCGTCGGCGTCGAGCAGAAACTCCACAGTACCTGCGCCCACATAGCCAATTTCTTTTGCCGCGCGAACGGCAGCGTCGCCCATCGCACTGCGCAGTTCGGGCGTCATGCCAGGAGCGGGCGCTTCTTCTATGACTTTCTGATGGCGGCGCTGAACGCTGCAATCCCGTTCGAATAGGTACACGCCATTGCCGTAGCGGTCGCAGAATACCTGTACTTCGACATGACGAGGCTGCACCAAGTACTTCTCTATTAACATGCGGTCGTCGCCGAAAGCGGCGCTGGATTCGCGTCGACAGCCATCAAGCGCTGCCTTAAATCCTTCGCCGCTTTCAACCACGCGCATGCCTTTACCACCACCACCGGCGCTGGCTTTTAACATCACCGGATAACCGATTTTGTCGGCTTCGCTGCGCAGCAGCGCATCATCCTGATCGTCGCCATGATAGCCAGGCACCAGCGGCACGCCCGCATTGGCCATGCGCGCTTTCGCGGCAGATTTATCGCCCATCGCGGCAATCGCCGACGCTGGGGGACCAACAAAGATGATGCCCGCTTGCTCAAGGGCTTTAACAAACCCACCGTTTTCCGAAAGAAAGCCGTAGCCGGGGTGAATGGCACCAGTACCGGTGCGTTTGGCGGCATCGATAACCGCATCAACATTAAGGTAGCTTTCGCGGGCGGCGGCAGGGCCTAAGCGAACGGCTTCATCAGCCTCGCGTACATGGCGAGCCGTGGCATCGGCATCTGAATAAACGGCAACCGTTTTCAGCCCCATGCGGCGGGCGGTGCGCATTACCCGGCAGGCAATTTCACCGCGGTTGGCCACTAGCAACGTGTCGAATTTAGTAAGGTCAAGCGTCATGAGCGTGGCTCCGCAGCAGTGTTGGGTTCTTGAAGGCCAGACGGTTGCGTCCAGGCAGGGCGGCGCTTTTCAAAAAAGCTAGCTAAGCCCTCTTGACCCTCTTGGCTCACCCGCAGTTTGGAGATCACTTGGCAGGTGTGTTCTCGGGTGGCGTCGCTGTCGGGTGCCTGAGCCACGCTTGCCAGCAGTGCTTTGGTTGCCCGTTGGGCTTGGGGAGAGCCACTCAGCAGGGTGTCGAGCATGGCGTCTACGGCGCTATCCAAGGCATCGTGCTCCACCACTTGGTGAACCAAGCCGAGCGCCATCGCTGTTGGCGCATCCATCACTTCAGCAGTGAGTGCGTAACGGCGCATTTGGCGTTCGCCAAGCGCGCGCTGAACATAAGGGCTAATCACCGCGGGCGATAGGCCAATTTTGACTTCCGACAGGCAGAATTTAGCTTTATCTGAAGCGACGACCAGATCGCAACAGGCGGCTAGACCCACCGCGCCACCAAAGGCCGCCCCCTGAACTCGGCAAACAGTAGGGCAAGGCAGGGTGTCTAACCCGAACATAAGCGCTGACAGTTTGCGTGAGTCCGCTAGATTGTCTTCCAGGCCGTAATCGACCATGCGCTTCATCCAGTTGAGATCAGCGCCCGCAGAAAAACTTTTACCCTCAGAGCCAAGCACCACCACCCGAACGTCACCGGCGTTGGCCAACGCGTGCAACTCGTCTAGATGGGCGTTTAGTTCAGCGATCAGGCTGTCGTCAAAGGCGTTATGCACCTCTGGGCGGTTTAACGTCAGGCGCGCCACGCCTTCTTCGATCAGTAGCGTTGAGTAAGCCATAGTGTTCGCCCTTACATCCGGAACACGCCGAAGCGTGTCTCTTCGACGTCAGCATTCATTGCAGCGGCTAGTGAAAGCCCTAATACGTCGCGGGTTTGAAGTGGATCAATGACGCCGTCATCCCATAGGCGGGCGCTAGCATAATAGGGGTGACCCTGGTGCTCATACTGGTCGCGAGTGGGCTGTTTAAAGGCCTCTTCTTCCTCTTTGGTCCACTCGCGGCCATCGCGCTCATACTGCTCACGTTTCACCTGCGAGAGCACGCCTGCCGCCTGCTCACCGCCCATTACCGAAATACGCGCATTGGGCCACATGAACAGCAGGTTGGGGTCATAGGCGCGACCACACATTCCGTAGTTACCTGCGCCAAAACTGCCGCCAATCAAAACGGTGAACTTGGGTACTTTGGCGCATGCGACGGCAGTCACTAGCTTCGCACCGTGCTTAGCGATGCCTTCATGCTCGTACTTAGAGCCGACCATGAAGCCGGTAATGTTTTGCAGGAACACCAGCGGAATCTTGCGCTGAGCGCAAAGCTCAATAAAGTGCGCGCCTTTTACCGCGCTCTCTGAAAACAGCACGCCGTTGTTGGCCACAATACCAACCGGATAGCCGTGGATATGCGCAAAGCCGGTTACCAAGGTGTCGCCGTAGTAGCGCTTGAATTCGTCAAAGTCAGAGCCATCGACAATACGACCAATCACTTCGCGAACGTCGTAAGGCTTTTTAAGGTCGGTGCCAACAATGCCGTAAAGTTCGCTGGGGTCGAGTTTGGGAGGTTGGGGCGCTTGCATGGCTAATTTGCCGCGCTTTTGCCAATTTAAACGGGACACACAAGCGCGCGCCAACTGCAGGGCGTGGGCATCATTTTCAGCGTAATGATCGGCTACGCCGCTGATTTTGGCGTGCACATCGGCACCGCCCAGGTCTTCTGCACTAATGTTTTCGCCCGTGGCCGCCTTCACTAACGGTGGGCCGCCCAGGAAAATCGTGCCCTGTTCTTTAACGATGATTGATTCATCTGCCATGGCGGGTACATAAGCACCGCCAGCCGTGCAGGAGCCCATGACCACCGCTATTTGCGGGATGCCCTCTGCCGACATCGTGGCTTGGTTATAGAAGATGCGTCCGAAGTGATCGCGATCGGGGAACACTTCATCCTGGCGGGGTAAGAATGCGCCGCCGGAATCGACTAAATAGATGCACGGTAAACGGTGCTTGCGGGCTATTTCTTGGGCGCGCAGGTGCTTTTTCACCGTTAGCGGGAAATAAGTGCCACCTTTTACTGTGGCATCGTTGGCCACAATCACGCACTCAACGCCAGATACCCGGCCAATGCCCGTTACCACGCCTGCCGCAGGCACGTCGCTATCGTAAACGTGATGGGCTGCCAGGGCGGAAAACTCTAAAAATGGCGAGCCTTCGTCAATTAAGTGATCGATACGATCACGCACAAATAGCTTGCCGCGGCTCTCGTGGCGTTCACGCGCCTTAGGGCCGCCGCCTTGGGCGACGGCAGCGGTCAATTCTCGTAGCTTGGAAACTTCCCCCAACATGGATGCTGCGTTGCTTTGAAAGACATCGCTGCGGGGATTGATCTGTGTAGAGAGTGTGCTCATGGCGCGGCCCTTACTTTGTTTCGGTGAAGAGTTCGCGGCCAATCAGCATCCGGCGAATTTCGCTGGTGCCCGCGCCAATTTCATACAGTTTGGCATCGCGCAGAAGGCGACCGGTGGGGTACTCGTTGATATAGCCGTTGCCGCCGAGCAGCTGAATGGCATCTAGGGCAACTTGGGTGGCTTTCTCTGCGCAGTAAAGAATCACGCCCGCTGCGTCTTTGCGCGAGGTCTGGCCGCGGTCGCAGGCTCCGGCAACGGCGTATAAGTAGGCGCGACAAGCGTTCAGCGTGGTGTACATATCCGCGACTTTGCCTTGCACCAACTGGAACTCGCCAATGGACTGGTTGAACTGCTTGCGCTCGTGGATATAGGGCATCACCACATCCATAGCGGCCTGCATGATGCCGATAGGACCAGCAGCCAGTACGGTGCGCTCATAATCCAAGCCGCTCATGAGAACGCGAACCCCTTTACCGACCTCGCCCAGTACGTTTTCAGCCGGTACTTTGCAGTCTTGGAAAACCAGTTCGCAGGTGTTAGAGCCGCGCATACCCAGCTTGTCGAGCTTCTGTGCCGTAGTGAAGCCAGGCATGCCTTTTTCAATAATGAACGCTGTAATACCTTTAGAGCCTGCTTCTGGGTCGGTTTTGGCGTACACCACTAATACGTCGGCGTCAGGGCCGTTGGTGATCCACATCTTATTGCCGTTAAGGATGTAATGATCACCATCCAGCTTGGCACGTAGCTGCATTGACACGACGTCAGACCCTGCACCTGGCTCTGACATTGCCAGTGCACCTACGTGGTCGCCGCTGATCAGCTTGGGCAGATATTTCTCTTTTTGTGCAGCGCTGGCGTTGATCTTTAGCTGATTGACGCACAGGTTTGAGTGCGCGCCATAGGAGAGGGCGACGGAAGCACTTGCCCGGGAAATTTCTTCCATCGCAATACAGTGGGCAAGATAGCCCATACCACTACCGCCATCCTCTTCAGATACGGTAATCCCCAATAGACCCATGTCGCCAAACTTCTTCCACAGATCATTTGGGAATTCGTTGTTGCGGTCGATTTCAGCAGCGCGTGGGGCAATTTCGCTAGCGGCAAAGGCATTGACCTGCTCGCGCAGCATGTTCAGTTCATCGTCGAGGCCGAAATTGAGTTCTGAATAGTGTGAAAACATGGTCAATCACCTTGTCATTGTTAATGGGGGCTTTTCGTCGTTAAAGAAGGTTTTTCATTGAGTTCTTCAAGAGCCTGGCGGCAGCGAATTTCAGCGCTTTCAAGTTCCAGCTGCACCATCGTGATATCTTTCATTTGTTGTTCTAGAGCCGATTTACGCTCGCTGATTTTGCTTAGCATTAGATGCAACTGCTTTTCGCTGCCGCTGCGGGTCTCATCCCACAGCTCAAAGAGTTCGCGAATTTCTGCTAAGGAAAAACCGAGTCGTTTACCGCGTAGCGTTAATTTCAGGCGCACGCGATCTTTGCTGCTGTAGATGCGTGTTTGTCCACGGCGAGCAGGGTGGAGTAACTCCTGATCTTCATAAAAGCGAATACTCCGAGTGGTAACGTCGAACTCGCTGGCCAATTCACTGATCGTGTAGGTTTTGCTCATGATCATTGTTCTCGTCGATAGGGGGATGTCCCTATGGAACACTGACCATGAGGCTAAAACAAGTTTACGTTAACGTAAAGCAGTAGTTGTGCTTGTGTGATTTTCTTGATTATTGACTAATTATCTGAAAAATAACTATTTTTATTATTAACGTGAAGAAGCGTTAAAGAAGCGTAGACCAAAGTTGTAATTGTAATACCCCTCAAGTGATTGCTAGTTTGCACCTACACCTTACGTTCAGGTAAGGGTGTGTTGCCGGCTAACGAGTTTCACTTGGTGACGCGGTTGGTGAAACGTCAGCACCCAACACCCGGATACAAGAACACCCGAACACAAGAACAAAAAGAGGCTTACCACTCCATGCGTGCAGACGATGTTCTTAATGGGCCAGTGCTCGAGACCAGAGGGCTGACCAAAGGATTCCGCGGTTTTACCGCCGTGGATGACGTTAATCTTCAAGTTCAAGAAGGGCATATTCACGCCCTGATTGGCCCCAACGGTGCTGGAAAGACCACCGTTTTTAATTTGCTAACCAAGTTTCTGCCGCCTACACGTGGAGAAATCCTTTATCGCGGTAAGCCCATTACCAGCAAGAAATCCAATGAGATTGCACAGCTGGGTCTCGTGCGTTCATTTCAAATTTCAGCGGTGTTTGCGCACATGACGGCGCTGGAAAACGTCCGAGTAGCGCTACAGCGTCAATTAGGCACATCGTTTCACTTCTGGAAATCAGAAAAGTCGCTAGATCACCTTAATGAGCGTGCATTGGAGCTGCTTGATGAGGTTGGCCTGCGTGAGTACGCCGATACACTAACGGTAGAAATGCCATACGGCCGTAAGCGCGCCCTGGAAGTTGCCACCACGCTGGCGCTTGACCCTAAGATGATGCTGTTGGATGAGCCGACTCAGGGGATGGGGGCAGAGGACGTTGATCGTATCGTCGAGCTGATTAAGCGTGTCTCAAAAGGGCGCACCGTCTTAATGGTGGAGCACAATTTGAGCGTGGTAAGCAGGCTTTGTGATCGTATTACGGTATTAGCCCGCGGCGCGGTGTTGGCCGAAGGTAATTATGACGAGGTTTCCCGCAATCCATTAGTGCGCGAGGCATATATGGGCAGTGAAGCTGCTGAAGAGGAGGCTGCCGTATGAATACCGCTGAGGCCTATGAAACCAATGAACTAGCCGATTCCCAAACGCTAGAAATGCTGAGAGTGCAAGACTTGCACGCTTTCTATGGTGAATCGCACATACTTCATGGCGTGAACTTTGATGTTAAGCGTGGGGAGTTGGTTACCCTGCTGGGCCGCAACGGCGCGGGACGCAGCACTACTCTAAAATCCATTATGAATATGGTTGGGCGTCGCACCGGCTCGATTGTGATTAATGGCAACGAAACGCTGAATATGAAGGCACACCATATTCCAAGGCTTGGTGTCGGCTACTGCCCCGAAGAGCGCGGTATTTTTGCCAGTCTGGATGTGCACGAAAATTTACTACTTCCGCCCACGGTTCGCTCTGGCGGAATGAGCCTAGATGAAATCTACGCCATGTTTCCCAACCTTTACGAGCGCCGCAGAAGCCAGGGGACGCGGCTTTCCGGCGGTGAGCAGCAGATGCTTGCCATGGCACGCATTCTACGCACCGGCGCGCGACTTTTGCTGCTCGATGAAATTACCGAAGGCTTAGCCCCCGTTATTGTGCAAAAACTTGGCGAAGTGCTTATTCAACTGAAAGAGCGCGGTATGACCATTGTTCTGGTGGAGCAGAACTTCCGTTTTGCAGCGCCGCTGGCAGATCGCCATTTTGTAATGGACCACGGTCAAATTGTTGAAGAGATAAGCGCTGAGCAGCTTCCGTCACGTCGAGACCATCTCAACACCATGCTGGGGGTATAACGCCAATCTAGATCATAAACACAGCATCAGCTTCGCAGTAGGTGCACTACAACACTAAACGCTCTATAAGCATTTCATTCGTACGTCGTAACACAACAACAAAGGCCTCAAGGGCCAGGAGACGAACATGACCTTTATGAAAAAAACGCTGACCGCCAGCATCGCCGTTGCCGCCGCTTCTACTATGGCAGTCTCAACCGCTCACGCCGACATTAGCGATAATGAGGTGCGCATTGGTTATTTGGCAGATATGTCTGGGACTTATCGTGACTTAGCTGGTCCAGGCGGCGAAACAGCCATGGAAATGGCGATTGCTGATTTTGGTGGCAGTGTTAACGGCTCGCCCATTGTAATTTTTAGTGCTGATGATCGTAACAGTGCTGACGTCGGTGCTAACACAGTGCGTGAGTGGATAGATCAGCGTAACGTCGACATGGTGGGTGGCCTAGTGGCGTCCTCGGTGTCTATTGCGGTCACCAAAGTGTTGGAAGAAAACAATGGTCTGGGCATTGTGTCGGGCTCTGCGGCATCAAGCATTACCAATGAACACTGCACGCCCAACCACATTCACTGGGTTTACGATACTTACCCACTGGCGAACGGTACTGCAAAAGCAGTTGTCGAGCAGGGCGGCGACAGCTGGTTCTTGTTAACGGCTGATTATGCGTTCGGCCATGCGCTGGAAGCTGATGTAACCAAAGTGGTTGAAGCCAATGGCGGCGAAATTGTTGGCGGCGTACGCCACCCGTTCCCGACAAGTGACTTCTCCTCGTACATCCTTCAGGCCCAAGGGTCTGGCGCGAAGATTGTTGGTTTGGCTAACGCCGGTGCTGATACCGTGAACGCGATCACCACCGCTAGCCAGTTCGGTCTCACGCAGAGTGGCCAGCAACTAGCAGGCCTGCTGATCTTCCTCAACGATGTACACGCGCTAGGTCTGGAATCCACCCAAGGACTGCTGCTAACGACGGGCTGGTACTGGAACATGGATGAAGAGGCGCGCGCTTGGTCAGATCGTTATTTTGAAGAAGTTGGTCGTATGCCCACCATGGTTCAGGCAGGTATCTACTCAAGCACCATGCACTACCTGAAAGCCGTAGAAGCCGCGGGAACCGACGACCCTGAAGTTGTTCGTGCCCAAATGGCTGATATGCCCATTGAAGACTTCTTTGCGCGTAACGGCTCCATTCGTGAAGATGGCCGCATGATTCATGACATGTACCTTGCCCAAGTGAAAACGCCGGAAGAGTCTACCGGTGAGTGGGATCTTTATGAAATCCTCAGCACCATTCCTGCCGATGAAGCCTACCGTCCGCTCTCTGATAGCCAGTGCAAACTGGTTCAAAACTAAGTCGAATAACAACCGCAAGTGACGTTAGAACTGGTTGGTGGCAACTTGCCACCAACCGCTTGACGGCGAGGAGAGTCATACAATGACGATGATATTCGGCGTGCCATTAGCCGTTTTCATGGGCCAGCTAACGCTTGGGCTTGTGAATGGAGCCTTTTACGCACTGCTTAGCTTGGGCCTGGCGGTCATCTTCGGCCTACTGAAGATCGTCAACTTTGCCCATGGGGCGCAATACATGCTGGGAGCCTTCGCCGCACTGCTAGGCTTTCGCTATTTAGGCATCAACTATTGGCTGGCGCTGTTTCTGGTGCCGCTGGTGGTGGGTGGTTTCGGCATGTTAATGGAGCGCTTTTTACTGCGTCGCATTGCCCATTTAGACCATCTTTATGGACTGCTGCTCACCTTCGGGTTGGCACTCATTTTTGAAGGTACGCTGGTAAATTTCTTTGGCGTTTCGGGTGCGCGGTACGCGACGCCTGAAGCACTGCAAGGCGGCCTGAATCTAGGCTTCATGTTCCTGCCTACCTACCGTGCCTGGGTGCTGGTAGCGGCACTGGCCATGTGTCTATTTACCTGGTTTATGATTGAGCGCACCCGGCTGGGGGCTTATCTGCGTGCTGGTACTGAAAACTCTCAACTGATGCAAGCGTTTGGGGTAAACGTACCGCTATTGATCACGCTTACTTATGGCTTTGGCGTAGCGCTAGCCGCCTTTGCGGGTGTGTTGGCAGCGCCGCTATATCCTGTATCACCGACCATGGGGTCAAGCTTGCTGATTGTCGTGTTCGCGGTGGTCGTCATTGGTGGAATGGGATCTATTCTGGGTGCAATTCTTACTGGCCTGGGTATGGGGATCATCGAAGGCTTAACCAAAGTGTATTACCCCGAAGCCTCCAATACCGTGATCTTCCTGGTGATGATATTGGTGCTCATGTTACGCCCCGCTGGGCTGTTCGGTAAGGAGGCATAACCATGGCAGACTCTCAAGCACTCAATGCGCCATCAGCCGTGCAAGAACGGCAGAAGCGGGCCAAAATGCGCCGTAACATGTTTTATATAGCGCTCTTGGCCATCGGGTTAGTCGCTCCTTTTTTGGCCTATCCCGTATTCCTAATGAAAATTCTTTGCTTCGCGCTTTTTGCCTGCGCTTTTAATTTGTTGCTGGGCTATGCGGGGTTGCTCTCGTTCGGGCACGCAGCCTTTTTAGCCACCGGTGGTTATGTTACCGGCTACTTGTTGGCAAGCTATCCAGGGCTAACGCCAGAGATGGGGATTATTGCAGGCACCTTTATGGCAACCCTGTTAGGGCTGCTGTTCGGGGTGCTTTCGATCCGGCGTCAGGGCATTTACTTTGCCATGGTGACGTTGGCGCTTGCTCAGCTGATGTTTTTCGTCTTTGTTCAGTCATCGTTTACCGGTGGTGAGGATGGCCTTCACGGCGTGCCACGCGGTGACTTGTTTGGCGTGATCAGTCTAAGCAGTAACTTGGCGATGTATTACTTCGTTTTTGCCATCTTCATATTTGGTTTTGCGCTGATCCAACGCACCGTGCATTCCCCCTTTGGCCAGGTGCTTAAAGCGATTCGTGAAAATGAACCGCGTGCTATTTCGCTGGGCTACAACGTTGATGCTTACAAGCTGCTGGCGTTTGTGCTCTCAGCTGCGTTGGCCGGGTTGGCGGGGTCTACCAAAACCGTCGTGTTTCAGCTGGCGTCGTTAACCGATGCACACTGGCACATGTCAGGTGAAGTTATCCTAATGACGCTGCTGGGTGGGGTCGGCACACTGCTTGGACCCCTTATGGGTGCGGGCATTGTGGTTAGCCTGCAGCACATTTTGGCGCAGTCACCGTTGGGTAACTGGGTAAGCGTCATTCTGGGTATTATCTTTGTTGTCTGCGTACTTAGCTTCCGCAGCGGCATTGTGGGCGAACTCACCAAAATGTATCGCAAAAACTTCAAATAACCGGTTCTGTCCGATGATTGGGTGCCCTAGGGCACCCTTTTTTCTGCCCAAATCACGCCTCTACGCCAAAGGTAGTGAGCTAAGCCGGTTGCACCTGTCAGAGTAAGAATATAAGTTAACGTAAACGTCAACGTTGCCTGTAAAGATAATTGCCAGTAAAGACAATTGCCAATAACGCCAACGGCTAATAAAGATAATAGCAAACGCCAAGCTGCCCAGCCTGCTCACAGGCTGTTCAGCGACGCATGCTGCGGAGATTCGCCATGAATTTTGAGTTAAGTGAAGACCAGGTCGCTTTTTCCGATATGGCCCGGGCATTCGCCCAGAACGAGTTAGAACCCCACGCTGCACAGTGGGATGCCGAAGCCTTCTTTCCTGTTGATGTTATCCGCAAAGCGGGGGAGTTAGGTTTTTGTTCACTTTACGCGCCAGAGCGCGTTGGCGGGCTGGGTCTTTCCCGTCTGGATGCCAGCATTATTTTTGAACAGCTTTCCATGGGCTGCACCTCAACCACCGCTTATCTCACCATTCATAACATGGTGACGTGGATGCTGGCAGACTTCGGTACCTCTGAAGCAGTGGCGCAGTGGGGCGAAAAATTGGCCACTGGCGAGTTGCTGGGTTCTTACTGCTTAACCGAACCCAATGCAGGCTCTGATGCGGCCTCGCTTAAAACCACCGCCAAGCGTGATGGCGATGACTACGTGCTCAACGGTAGCAAGATGTTTATCTCTGGCGCCGGCAGCACCGACTTTTTGGTGGTGATGGCGCGTACCGGCGGCGAAGGCCCCAGCGGTGTTTCTGCCTTTGCGGTTGATGCCAAAGCAAGCGGCATTAGCTACGGCCGTAAAGAAGACAAAATGGGTTGGAACAGTCAGCCAACCCGCATGATTACCTTTGAAGATGTGCGCGTTCCCGCCAACCACCTGTTAGGCAACGAAGGTGACGGCTTTAAAATTGCCATGAAAGGCTTGGATGGCGGACGTATCAACATCGCCACCTGCTCAATCGGCACCGCCCAGCAGGCGATCAACAAAGCCCGTGAATACATGCTGGAGCGTAAGCAGTTTGGCAAGCGTTTGGCAGACTTCCAAGCGCTTCAGTTCCGAATGGCGGATATGGTTACCGAGCTTGTCGCGGCTCGCCAGCTAGTGCGTATGGCAGCCACAAAATTGGATGCTGGCCACCCCGATGCCACTACCTATTGCGCCATGGCTAAGCGCTTTGCGACTGATGTCGGCTTCAAGGTGTGTGATGAGGCGCTTCAGCTCTATGGTGGCAACGGCTACATTAAAGAGTATCCGATGGAGCGCTATGTGCGTGATTCTCGTGTACACCGTATTTTGGAAGGAACTAACGAAATCATGCGGCTGATTATTTCCCGTCGCGTGCTCTCTGATGGTGCCTCTGAGCTGTAGCCAACCACAAGGACAATGGAATGAGTAGCGTACTGTTTGCTGAACACGCCACCCAAGATGGCCATGTTATTGGCGAGATCACCCTTAACGCCGAGCGTTCGCTGAACGCCCTGACGTTAGAGATGATTGAAGAAATTCTGCCGCGCTTGAAAGCGTGGCAAACCGACGAGCGAGTTGTTGCTGTTCTGCTGGATAGTGCTGGTGAAAAAGCGTTTTGCGCAGGCGGCGATGTCGTCAATCTGTATAAAGCGATTAAAGGTGACGGCGAACCAGATTTTCCTGAGCGCTTCTTTGAACACGAGTACCGCTTGGATTACTTGCTCCACACCTATCCCAAGCCGGTCATTTGCTGGGGTAGCGGTATTGTGATGGGTGGGGGAATGGGGCTGCTTAGCGGTAGCAGCCACCGAATCGTGACGGAAACCTCTCGGCTGGCGATGCCAGAAGTGACGATTGGCCTTTACCCGGACGTTGGCGCTAGCTGGTTTTTAAACCGCCTGCCAAATGGTACCGGACGCTTTTTAGCCATGACCGGCAGCCAAATTAACGCCCCAGATGCCGTTCATCTCGGCCTTGCCGATCGTGCGATTGCTAGCCATTACCGCGCAGACCTGGCTCAAAAACTGATGGATGCCACCTGGGGTGAAGGAAAGCAAACTGACGCCCATGGTGTGGTTAACCGTGTGCTGCGCGAATTTGAACAAGCGTCTCAAGACGTATTTGCCGAGCTGGAATCGCCGGTTCAAAAATCTGCTGCATTGATTCGGCAGCTAATGGACCACGATACCGTCGAGCAGGCTGTTGCCGCAGTATTAGCGGTTAATAGCGATGACAAATGGTTCAGCAAAGCGCAGAAAACCCTTTACCACGGCAGCCCCGTATCAGTGAAACTGATTGATGAGCAGCTAAAGCGCGCCAAGCATATGTCGTTGGCTGAGGTGTTCCAGTTTGAGCTGGCGCTTTCAGTGCAGTGTTGCCGCCATCAGGAATTTCCCGAAGGCGTGCGTGCGCTGTTGGTCGATAAAGACGGCACGCCTGCCTGGAAATACCCAGATGTCGCGTCCGTCGAACAAACCTTTATCGATGAGTTGCTGGTTTCGCCGTGGCAAACGAGCCCTCTGGCGGATCTTCACTAAGATATTTCTTCAAACCATTTCCCAACCCAATTCACCGTCAATTTTCGAATAAGGACAATAAAGATGACTACTGTCGCGTTTATCGGTTTAGGCAATATGGGCGGCCCCATGGCGGCCAACTTGGCGAAAGGGGGCTTTAACGTTCGCGCGTTCGACCTTTCTGACCAAGCCTTGGAAACGGCTAAATCCCAAGGCTGTGAAGTAGCAGTCTCTGCAAAAGCAGCGGCCACCGACGCAGATTTTATTATTTCCATGCTGCCCGCAGGCAAGCACGTGCGTGGGCTGTATGTGGATGGCGACGAGCCGCTGTTTGATGTGATCAAAAAGAGCGCTCTGGTGATTGACTGCTCGACCATTGATGCGGATACCGCCCGCAGCGTCGCTGCCGCTGGCGCTGAGAAAGGCGTTGGCTTTGTCGACGCGCCGGTATCTGGCGGGGTAGGCGGAGCGCAGGCCGGCACGTTGAGCTTTATTGTGGGCGGTAGCGCGGCACAATTTGAGCAGGCCAAGCCCGTGCTAGAAGTGATGGGTAAGAATATCTTCCACGCTGGCGACCACGGTGCAGGCCAAGTGGCCAAAGTGTGCAACAACATGCTGCTTTCCATCCTGATGGCGGGCACCTGCGAAGCGATCAACATGGGCGTAAAAAATGGCCTGGACCCAGCGGTGCTTTCCGAAATCATGAAACAAAGCTCGGGGGGGAACTGGGCGCTAAACGTTTACAACCCGTACCCCGGTGTGATGGAAAATGCCCCCGCCTCGAAGGGCTATCAAGGCGGCTTCCAGGTAGACCTGATGATTAAAGATCTGGGCCTCGCCATGGATGTTAGCCAGCAAAGCGCCTCACCGGTGCCCATGGGGTCTGCCGCACGTTCGTTATTCACCCTGCATAAAGCCGGCGGCAACGGCAAGCTCGATTTCTCCAGCCTGCTGCAGTTTTATCAAGATAAGGAGTGAGAGTAAGGCGTGAATGGAAAATGGTGAGGAGCAAGGAGTGGTGTCGCGCGTGGTAGTGAGTTTTGCGCGGAACGAGCAACACTAGGCACCTGTGAGCGGGCGGCATAGCCGCCCCTTGTCACTTGCTTCAAAGGCGGGCACACTCATTTTCTTCACTATTCTCAGATGTATGCCCAGAAAAAGGACTGCCATGATTACGCTTTGGGGCCGCAATAACTCGACTAACGTCAAAAAAGTACGCTGGGTACTTGAAGAGCTCGGCTTGAAGTTTGAGCAAATTCCGGCAGGAATGCAGCACGGGGTCAACAATACCCCGGCGTACTTGGCCATGAACCCCAATGGGCTAGTGCCGCTACTCAAAGACGACGCTACCGATAGCGTGTTATGGGAATCCAACACCATTATCCGCTACCTGGCTGCGCAGTATGGCCAAGGTAGCTTATGGATAGATGACCCCGCCAAGCGCGCCCAGGCAGAGAAATGGATGGATTGGGCGAACAATACGCTTTCGCCCAGGCACCGCGTTATTTTGCAGGGGTTCGTAAGAACACCGCCGGAAGAGCGTGATAACGATGCTATTGATGCCGGAATGCTAGCCTGCGAAAGGTCATTTGAGCTGTTAGATAATGCGTTGGCAAACCAAAGCCAACCCTGGTTTTCCGGCGATGAATTTGGCCTCGGCGACATCGCCTTAGCACCGTTTATCTATAACCTTTGGAACATTGGGTTAACCTGGCAGCGGCGCCCCAATCTGGAGCGCTGGTACCAACAGATTGCAGAACGCCCCGCCTTTCAGAACGTAGTGATGATCCCTGTAACCTGATCTAGAAAGCAGCCCTCCCTAATGACGGGAGGGCGCTCAAGCGCGCTACAATTTGCTAAACGGCTAAATACATGGGCTTCATCGTGCATTCATGCGATGGAGCATACGGGTTTTGTCGTGCGTGGTAAGCGAAGCGCACCCGCAATGGCAGCCCGGCGCAGCGGTTGTAAGTGGAACAGCACAGCCTTGACAGCACAGTAAATAAGGGCAATTTATATTGTGGGAGGTCGCTTTAGCGCGCGATGATTCAGCCACTGAATGTTCCCTAAAACTTCGCCTCCAATTTAGCCAATTCGCTATTAAGTTCCTTCAACACCCCACACGGCAAGCCATGGCGCTCGGCGCTATCAATCAACGGCCCTAAAATCGCCCCGCGCTCGGTGGGACGCTTGGCCTCAACATCCTGCAACATCGAGGCCTTATTGTTAGCGGTGTTCTCCACCACCGGCCACACCAGCGCCAACCACGCGTTTTCACCCTCACCACCATTCGGTGGTGCAATGTTTTCCTGCTTTAAAATCGCCGCGACTTCCTTAACCACCGCTTTCATGCGGCCTGCATAAGCGTCACCGCGCAGCTCTCCATTGCGCACGCCATTGAGCGCCACCAATGGGTTGATCGCCGAATTCACCGCCAGCTTCTGCCACAAACGCTGGCGTATATCGCCCACCACTGTTGCGGTAAAGGCTACCTCACCTAACGTCTGGGCCAGCGTTTCCGCCAGTGCAGCGTGTTGATTGTTGAGATCGCCAATAAAAGTCGGCCCGCGCCCTGCGTGAACCACACCATCATCTCCAGTGAGATAAGCACCCTGAGTAGTGGTCGCGCACAGCACCGGCCCAGGCCACGTTTGTGTAATACGCGGTTGTGCCAAAAAACCGTTCTGCCACAGCACCAGCGAGGTCGTGGGCGCAACCACATCGGCAATACTGGCAAGCGCCGCCTCGGCGGCCATGGCTTTGGTGGTGATATGTACAAACCCAGGCGCGGGCAGTGGATGAGAGGCTAGTTCCGCAACCGTAACGCTCGCCAGCCGCTGAATTCGCTCTTCACCTTCAGGGGTGGTCAGGTGTTGTTGTTCAGGCAGCGCACGTCGGCCAATCAAAGCGGTGTCAGTCAAGGGGGAAAGCGAATGCGCCAACAGGCGACCAATGGCCCCTGGGCCAAGTATCCAATGGGAAGTCATCGTTGATTTTTAGCCATTAGCAGCGGTATTGCCGCCAAGCTTACCGTGTTCAGCATAAGGAAATGAAGCCGAGGTGTAATACCACAAGCGACACGGTTAATTTTTAATGATGATGCGCATGATTGCTGCCTGTCTCATCTTGCCGGGTGCTTGATAGGTGTGCTCGGGTGGTGGATTTGCACGGCTTGCTAAGTTCACTATATTTAATACTTGAAGAGTTTTGCGAGGTAAAAGAATTAACGTAAATAGCTTGGGTGAATGGCTGATTGTACGAGCCTGCTTTGGGCTATCGGCCGCTCGATTTAAGCGTCTTTTCATAAGGGCGTTGTGTCATAAGGGCGTTGTGCTGGCGATTGACACGCCCTAAGGGAGGGGTTCACCTGTTAGGGCTGGTCGTAGTGCCCTCCAATGGCGAAAATATAAATGGATTTGTCGTCGAATCGGTATATGAGCCTGTCCTGCTGTGAGATGCGTCTTGACCACAAGCCTGATAGATTGTGTTTAAGCGGTTCAGGCTTTCCGATGCCTGTTGATGGGTCGTTAGAGCGAAGCATTTCTTTCAGCAATTTGCAGAGTGCTGTGTGCAGCTTTTTGTCTTTTTCTCGCATCTTTTCATAGGCTTCCCAAGTGCTACCCTCAAATACCAGTGATCTCATTCATCTGCTCATCAGTAGGTGTGTAGCCTTGGCCGCGGTCGTGAGTATCGAGGGAAGTCGCGATCTGTTGCATCAGATCGCGGTTCTGAAGAACATGCAGGGTTTCTTGTTCTCTTTCCCAGTCCTCAGCGCTCATAATCACGAAAGCCTCTCCGGCCCGACGCGTCACCTTGAGGGGTTCGTGCCTGCTAATAACCTGTTCGACAAGGCTTTTTAGACTGTCTCTGAATTTGTTTACACTAATGGTATCCATGACTTCACCTTTGTGTACGGAAACTCCGTACAACTATAGCGTGATAGCCTTAACAAGGCCAGTCACGGCGACGCCTACTCCATTGCGGCTTCGCCTTCTTTCGTAGCTGAGCAGCGTGAGGCCTTATTTGAACGGTGGTAAAAACATGAGAATAGTAGTGAACATCGACGTTCCGGAGCTTGCTCCGGCTATAGAGTTTTACACTAACGCTCTCGATTTGGAACTGAGCCGACTGATTGATGAGGATGTCGCGGAGCTTGCCGGTACTTCTTCAGTAATTTACCTTTTAGCGAAGTCTGCTGGATCTTCTTCCACCAGCACCATGCTAGAGAAGCGCCGTTATTCGAGGCATTGGACGCCGGTGCATATTGATTTTGTAGTAGAGGATCTTTTAGAGGCCACAGATCGGGCCGTAAAGGCAGGCGCAAGCCGGGAAAGCGAGTGTGTGGAATGGCGAGGCTCAAAGTGTATAACGTTCTCAGACCCATTCGGTCACGGCTTTTGTCTTCTTGAGTTTGCTGAGAAAACTTATAGCTAAGGTGCGGCCTAGCAATGCAATCTACGCGACAAGTGCGTGATCGCTGCGTTATATCAGCCCACGCTGAATGTCCGCCCTTGGCCGATAACCACGGCTTGGCCGATAACCACGGCTTGGCCTAAACCGTCGTTTGACTAACTCATAGGATAGCTACGAAAACGCGACGAGACTCGGAAGTGGCTCCTATCAGTCAACCCAAAAAATCTATAAACGCGGTTAACGGCAGAGTGGGGCAATTCTGGCCCGACAGAACTCAGGCGTTGCCGCCAAAAGTTTTACGCCAGTCGCGTGGGCTGACTTGATGATGCTGCCTAAAGTGTTGACGGAAAGACGTTGCCGTATGAAAGCCAACTCGTTCCGCAATCGCTTCCACTGACAAGGAGGTGGTTTCCAGTAGCTCGCGCCCACGCCGTAGCCGCTCGTTGACAAGCCACTCTACCACCGTCATTCCGGTCGCTTTTTGAAAGTGACGCGTGAAGGTGCGTCTGCTCATGGAGGTGCGAGCCGCTAGCTCATCGATGCGATGCGAACCGACTAGGTTTTCTCTCAAATAGTCCAATAAGCGATTGATATGGGCGTCTTGAGTGGAAATGGCAACGGGTTGCTCAATGAACTGCGCCTGCCCACCTTCGCGGTGCGGGGGAACCACCATAATACGGGCAATCTTGTTGGCAATCGTCGCGCCGTAATACTCGCGCACCAAGAATAAGCAGCAATCCAGGCCTGCCGCCGTGCCTGCGGACGTCACTAGACGATCCTCCTCCACATAAAGCGCATTGGTATCCAGCTTGACCTTGGGGAAGCGGCCACTAAAGTCCTGCTCGGCGACCCAGTGAGTTGACGCCCGCCTGCCGTCGAGCAGCCCAGCGTACGCCAGGGCATAAGTGCCGTAACAAAGCCCCACCACATGAGCGCCCCGTTCATGGCAGCGGACGAGCGCCTCTGCCAGCTCAGGCGGTGGCGGTTCATCCAGGTCATGCCAGCCAGGTACCACGGCTATATCCACGTTATCCAAGAGAGATAAGCCGCCATTGGGCTTTATTGTCATCACCTCATCGCTCTCTAGCGAATCTTCCCAAGCTGCGACGATGGTCAGGTCGAAGAGTGAGCGATCGGGGAAAGCCATGCCGAACACCGTGTAGGGCACCGAGAAATGAAAAGGCGTGATACGGGGATGGAGAATTAAACCTACACGGGGTAAGGACATGGGTAACTCCTAAGCTGTTCTCAACTTAACCGTACCATGGTGGCCCAAAACTTTCGAACACTGACTTCCAGGCCAATTTTTTTGTCGGTCGTCTCTCTCTACACTGCTTGCTACCAATCCAACAGCGTATTGAAGGAAGTCGTTAGATGCCTATCAAAACCTTATCCAGTTCTCTTGTCCTCGCCACAGGACTCATTGCCGGTAACGCCTTTGCGGATTCATACGCTCAGGGGGCGACGCAGCAGGTGCAGCAGATTCGCAATGCAACGGTGAAAATTACCTATGGGGATACCACCTTTTTGGTGGACCCGATGCTGGCCGAGCAGGGTGTTTATCCTGGCTTTGAAAATACCTACCGTAGCGAGTTGCGTAACCCGCTGGTGGGACTGCCCATGCCCGTTGAGGAGATAACCGACGGCGTCGACGCCATCATCGTTACTCACACACACCTCGATCACTGGGACGATGCTGCCCAGGAACTGCTGCCGAAGGACATGCCCCTGTTTGCACAGAATGCTGCTGATGCTGAGCTTATTCGCTCTCAGGGTTTCAGAGATGTGCGTATTTTGGACGGTGAGGCGGAATTTGGTGGAGTGACACTGCATAAAACGGGTGGCCAGCATGGCTCTGATACTCTCTACGCTGTGCCTGAATTGGCAGAAACCCTCGGTGACGTGATGGGCGTGGTCTTCGAAGCCCCTGAGCAAAAAACCACGTACCTGGTGGGCGACACCATCTGGCGTGACGAGGTTGAGCAGGCTTTGGCACGTTATAACCCGGAGGTGATTGTAGTGAATGCCGGCGCCGCAGAGGTCACTGGCTTTGAAAGTGACCCAATCATCATGGGTAAGCAAGATACGTTGCGTATGCATCAGGCAGCCCCTAATGCGGCGATCATCGCGGTGCATATGGACGCCGTGAACCATATGACGTTAAGCCGTGACGAGCTGTCCGATTACGTGCAAGAAGTTGGGATCCAGGATCACGTCTCTATCCCCGCTGATGGCGAAGTCATCTCCTTTTAATGCCATGGGTCGCCTTTGATGGCGGCCTGTTTCTGTGTATTAATGTCTTAACGCTGGCGCGCTGCCTTCATTCCCTAAGCACCCACACACCATGCAGCCCATCCCTTAAATGAAAAATTTCAACATCAAAGTATTAACCCCTGAAGATTGCGCGCTGTACAAGTCAGTCAGGCTGGAATCACTCAAGGATTCCCCTGACTCGTTTGGTGCTACTTATGAGCAAGAATCTGTATTGTCGGATTCTGATTGGCAAGCACGCTTAGATCTTAACGCGCGGGGGCTTGTGGCTTTTCCGTTGGTAGCAGAGCAGGGTGGCCGGGCGATGGGGCTTGCTTGGGGGGTGATACATGCGCCAGAGGTGGAAACCGCTCACATCTACCAAATGTGGGTTTCGCCTGCGGCAAGAGGGAAAGGCATCGCCAAGGCGCTGCTGGGTGAAATTAAAACCTGGGCGATAGATAAAGAGTGTGAGTGTCTCGCGCTTGACGTTACAACCAGCAATGAGGCAGCAGTTGGTTTGTATCGGTCGTCTGGATTTATGGCGACGGGGCAGCCGACGCCGCTTAGGAGTGATTCATTCCTTATGATGCAGCCTATGGAGATGGCGTTACGAAGCGTTGGCTAAGTAACCGCTCAATAATATTTCGGACGCAAACTTTGCGCCCGAAACAGGCTCGTTACTAAGCAGCTTCGTGGGTTCCTAGCTCACTACGGCGGCGCTATCGCCAACCTGCTGCTTAACTTTCTCTACGATATACGCGCCAATGGGAATGGCAGACGTCGCCGCAGGCGAGGGTGCGTTACACACGTTGACAGTACGCGACGTATTGACGAACAGGAAGTCGTCAACCAGCTTGCCATCGTTGGACACCGCCTGGGCACGTACGCCAGCCGGGTAAGGCTCAAGATCAGCCAGCGTTAAGCTTGGGCAGTACTTACGCACTTGCTGAAGGTAGCCTTTTTTATAGAGCGAGTTCTTAAACTCGGAAAGCCCTGGGCGTAGGTTGTCTTTAAGTACCTGACGGATGCCGCGGTGGCGCAGCATGGCGAGCGTGTCGGAAAACGAGATATCGGTCTTTCGATAGCCTTCACGTTTCCAGGCCAGCACCGCGTTGGGGCCGACCGTTACGCTGCCGTCAATCATACGTGTCAGGTGAACGCCAAGAAACGGCATCGAAGGGTCAGGAATCGGGTAGATCAGGTGATTAACGATTTGATTGTGCTGCGCGGGAAGGCGGAAGTACTCGCCGCGGAACGGGCAGATGGTGAAGTCTGGCTCGATACCCAGCATGCGTACCACGCGGTCTGCCATCAGGCCAGAGCAGGACACCATATAGCGGGTAGAGAAATCACCCTGGCTGGTGGATACCACTACCTCGTTGGTTCGCTCACTTAAGCCGGTCACTGACGTGGTGTAGCGGATCTCACCGCCAGCGGCTTCGAAGTCGCGGCCCATGGCGGCAGCCACTTCAGCGTAATTGACGATACCGCTGGAAGGAACAAAGATACCACCGACGCCGGTGATGTTAGGCTCACGTTCTTGCAGTTCTTCTGCCGTCAGCCAATACCGTTCCAAGCCATTAGCCTCTGTACGCTCCCATAGTGCTTTCATACGCTGGAGTTCTAGGTCATTTGTGGCGACCAGCAGCTTGCCGCATTCATCGTAGGCAATGCTATGTTCGTCACAAAACGCTTTGGTGGCGATGTTGCCCTCTAAACAAAAACGCGCCTTTAAGCTGCCGGGCGTGTAATAAACCCCTGCATGAATCACGCCACTGTTGTGGCCTGTTTGATGGCGGGCAGGGCCATCCTCTTTCTCAACCAGCAGCATCTTCTTGTCAGGATAGGCGCGGATCAGCTGCATGGCAGTCGACAGCCCAAGAATGCCGCCCCCGATAATAATGTAGTCGTACATAGGCGTCTCGGTAGCCAAGGGAAAATGGCCACCGTCATGGCGGTGGCCAGCTTATTCTAAATGATTATACCTGACGCGGCTGACGTAGTGTTTTGGCATGGGTGAAATAGCCACGCTGACGCATCAACTCACGACGCAGGTCAGGGTGCGGGGTGAAGCGATCGCGACCATGCAGCCAGAAGTGATTGTTAATCAGCAGGAAGCTGCCAGTAGCGACCGGAACCGATAGCTGATGTTGGCTACCTTCCAGCGAATCAGACAGATCAGCTAGCCAGTTGCCTTCTTCAAAGTTCTTCGGCTGAACGAACTGGTCAATGTAGGCCATGATCGGACGACCCTCGGTGTCCACATCGAACACGGGGTGGTAGATATCGCGATCAACATTCTTGCTGGGTGGCGCGGTCCAGCGCATGTCTCGACGCGCCAGTGGGTGAGAGTAGAAACTGTCTAACCCTTCCCAGTCATCGAGGTGCAACAGTAATGAGTTGCCGCCTTGCATGTTCTGTTCGTCAACTTTCATCATCAGCACGTAGTCAGTGTCCTGCTCCACGAACGTGCCGTCGTTATGCAGCTCCATCACGCGGTGCGGCTGACGTAGGTAGCTGTCTGAGTTATCGACGTTCTTCACCACAAACCGCGCATAGTACTGGCCGCTCATAGCGTCGTAGTTAGAGCGTCCCATCAGGTGAGACACTGCCGTGGCGAATATCACCATGTCGTCAGCCTGCTCAACCTGATCCAGCCCTTCTGGCGTCACCAGAAACGCTCCCGTATCCCGATCCACCATGGTATCGATCAACACCGGCTGCAAGGTGTTCTTACACAGGTCATCAAGAATCTTGGCCACTCGAAAACGCAGGAAAGACTTATATTCCAGTGCCTGAACCGGCCATTCCGACACGGCGTCAAGAAACGCTTTCACTGTTTCCTTAGGGAAGCTCAGCTGCAGTAAGCGGTCCGACTGCGGTGAGCGGCCAAGGGTGAAACCATGATGCTGCTGTGCGGGGATAGTGGCTGGAGCGTTCATTGGACGCCTCTCTTTAGCAAAAGGGTGAAAAAGAACCGACTGAATAAATAACCTACGCTTAAAAATATCTACATTTTTATATTTCGTCAACGTTTTATATTTATTTAGTTAAAAAGGCGGTGCGAGCTCGACCACCAGGGGAGCTCACATCGTCAAAACAGTGGGGATATCAGAGGGCGTTGCTAATGGGGTACTCCAGCCTACCGAGGCTTATGCTAACTTAGTCATTACCACGTCTAAGGTGCTGTCCTATGTCTATCGAAATTTGGTTTGCCTTTGCGCTTGCATCCGTGGCCTTGCTCGCTATTCCTGGGCCGACGATTTTGACGGTTGTCAGCTACTCCATCGCCCAAGGCCGACGCGCTAATATTCCGCTTGTCGCTGCGGTTGCATTAGGCGATTCCACGGCGCTGGCTTTTTCGCTACTTGGCTTGGGTGCTGTGTTGGCCGCCTCAGCTTTTTGGTTCATCGTTATCAAATGGATTGGCGGTTTATACCTGCTCTATATGGGTATAAAGCTGTTGCGTGCCGGGATATCGTCGGTTCAACCGGTAACACCTGCGGTATCAGAGTCGCGCTGGAAGCTGTTCACCAATACCTATTTGGTAACGGCACTGAACCCCAAGGGCATCATCTTCTTCGTCGCCTTTTTGCCGCAATTTGTTAGCCCTGGCGCTAATGCGGGGCAGCAGTTGTGGATTTTGGCTGTCACCTTTGTGGCGTTAGCGACACTCAATGCCACGCTTTACGCGGTGTTTGCCTCATCCGTACGCAAGATGCTTGCCTCACGCCGCGCCCAGCGCCGTTTCAATATTGTGGGCGGAACGCTACTGTCTTCGGCGGGTATTTGGGCACTGCTGGCTAAGCGGCCTGCGTAATAAGCGGCCTGCGTAATAAGCGACCTGCGTAATAGGCGGTTGGTGATTTTAGACTGTCAGGAAGCCGACGAATTAACCATGCCAGGGAGGCCGGTATTCACAATAAGTGGCGGCATCACGCGCCTGTCCATGGTGAAACCAGAGCTAGACGACTAATTTCTAATGACGGCAGCAATCATTATCTGCTAGCTTTTAGGCTAATTATATTTTGATAGCTGCAGGTTGTTGAATAAACGTAAGCGGAGTCGGTTACTGCGATCAGACACCTTGCTGGAAGTCCGTTTTCGATTGACAGCGGCGCGTAATAAAAGGGGCTGAGAAAGTCAGGGGGCCGGTCGCTAATAGCTGCGTAAACAACAGCACCATCAGCCTATAAAGTAGAGAATTCAAATGAATAAAAGCTGGCAAGCGAATAAATGAGCATCGCCGGAATACGCTCCAACCGTGGAGATTTTTATCAGACACTTGTTGCCTTCGATTGGGCATTGACCGTCTTAACCGATCCAGAGTTTCAATGGCTTGAGATAGATTCGACAACCTATCTCGTAGACGATGTCGTTGTCGGGAAGTCTGACGGTTCAGTGATCTGTTGCCAATGTAAAAAAAACCAACCTGATTTTAGGGCATGGTCAATAGCAGACCTTGGAGATGAGTTAGATAAGGCAGCTCATGAGATGGCTAGAAATAAGCTAGTTCAAGTCCGCTTCTATTCGCGCACTCCCTTTGGCTCCCTAGATAAGCTTCGCGAGTTCAGTATTCTCCATGCTAGTGAAGTCGATTTTGTTGCGAGTTTGACCAGAAACCATGCAAAAACAAATCGTGACTTAGCTACTCGCATAGCCGACAAAGCACCAAACCTTTCGACGCTTGAATTCCTAAACCGAACTATTTTCGAGACTAGCCAAGAGCTTGATCGTATGGAAAGTCTTCTAAGGGAACGCTTGCGTGGAATCGCCAGTAACTCAAATGCCGCCTTCGATGCTCTTATTGTACAACTCTATAGACTTTGCAGTCGCGTGAAGGATGGCAACCTATCGGCTTCAACTCAATATCGACTGACCAGAGACGACATCAAAGACATTCTTCATTGTTCGGGCGCAATGCTCGTTCCGAACATGGACATTTCAGAGGTAAGAAAATCGTTTGCTAGCACCTCGGCCATTGGCAGGCATTGGCATCGGGACATTGCTGGGCAACGCATGTTTAGCTCAGTTGTGGGAGAACTCCTAGAAGCTATCGATGCCAAGAAACGTGCTGTGTTGCTTACAGGGCTACCTGGTTCTGGCAAAACCTGTGTGATGTTAAGCCTGCAAGAAGCATTAGAACAGCGTATGCAAGTCCGATCCGACCTGGTACCACTCTTTATCCAATCACGCGAATTCGCCGACCTAGCAACGGCGCAGGATCGCCAAGCACAGGGCCTACCAGAGCAGTGGGTAGAACAAGCTTCCCGTTTAGCTGAAGACGCACATGTTGTCGTAGTTATCGACTCACTCGATGTCTTGTCCATCGCTCGCGAACACAGCATATTGACGTACTTTCTGGCACAAATTGATCAGTTGCTACTGATTCCCAATGTTACCGTTATCACAGCTTGCCGCGACTTCGACCGTAAATACGATCGACGCATCGCTGCTCGTCAATGGGACTGCGAATTGCAGTGCCTGTCGTTGGACTGGGAGTCTGAAATTGTACCGCTTCTTAACAAGCTTGAAATCGATTTGACGACTATTGATGCCGCCACCTGTGAACTGATCCGTAATCCTCGCGAACTTGCCCTGTTTGTCGAACTGGCGCAGCGTGAAGGCAGCTTCAACGTAGTGACCAGCCAAGCACTAGGGCAACGCTACCTCGATACCATCGTGAAGGCCGATCCCACGCTGGGGGACACAGCCATGCAAGCAATTGAAGACATTGCCGATGCAATGCTGAAGTCTCGCAGCCTGTCTATTTCAAATCAACGCTTCAGTGCTTCACAGGACATCCTGCGAAGACTACACAGTCTCGATGTCCTGCTCGATACCCATGATGGTAAATTGACGTTTGGGCATCAAACTCTACTAGATGTACTGGTGATTAGTGGCGCCCTGCGCCGGGGCGTCTCGCTTAATGAGTTCATCCAAGGCTTGCCTCCCGTTCCTTTCGTACGGCCGAGCATACGTAGCTTTGTTGCACAGTTGGCGATGGGAGAACGCCGCGAATTTAGGAAGCAAGTGCGGACAGTATTGACAGGCAACTCCGCCTTCCATATCCGTCGCCTGATTGCCGAATCATTTTCCCGACAGATACCTCAGGTCGATGACTGGCCGCTGATACGAGATTTACATGCCAACCATCGCGAAGTGTTTCAGGTGATTTACAACCAAGCAGCGTTGGTTGAGTGGCATCACTTTTGGCTTTCTTATCTGGTGCCCGCATTGAAGGAAATGCAAGATGCCGAGGGGCTGACAACACATGTTCATCGCATAGCGCAGTGGGCAAATGAAGATGCTGCTGGCGTATTGGCATTCTGGATGGATGTAATTGATTTAGATTGGCTGGACGGCAATAGAATTTCAGAGCAATTAGTTTTCTCTCTATCCGGTTTTCGGACAGAAAACTTACCACTTGCCGCCCCCTTGCTAGAACGACTACTCAGTGTGCCAAAAACAGACCATAGTTTGTTAGGGCGTACTGTTGCACGTAGTGTCACCGCTGGTGCTATTGATGACAAGGCTCTATGGAGCTACATCACTGGTGAGATCAGCGATGATGAAGTAATGAAATTTCATTTTGACAACAAGTTGCATTCCCAACCCCATGAGTTTGGTGGCAAGGGTGAAAACTTCCTGAAACAGCGGATGATGGAATCCACTGTTTTACTCGATTTAGCGCTGGGAACAATCGAACAATGGAGCCAAATCCGATCAACGCGTTATGGTGTCACCCGAATAGGTTATCGCAGTGGATTCCTGAATGACTGCTCTTATAGCGACACTCATACGCAAAACGATCATGAACACATAGATAGTGAACGGGTTTTATTAGATGCTGTCGAAGCAGCCATTCTATATCACGCCCAAAATCACTCTGACTGGTGGCAAGATAACCGAGAACGCTTGTGCTTTAACCATGAAGGGGCGTTAGTTTACTTTGCCACCCTCGCTTTCATCAGAAACCCTGAGTCAAATTTAGACTTGATTGGTCGCCTATTATGCGACAGAAATTTACTCGAATTCGAACTCTCCTATGAATTAGGCACGTTGATTCAGACTGCATTTATTTACCTAGATAGCCATACACAAGATTCAGCCATGGCAACAATACAGTCCCTGTGGGAGGGTGATTCGGTAACGGATGGCGAAACACGTTTATGGGTTCTGAAAAAACGAGCTGAATATATATCCACGATTCCCTGTCATCTGCGTTCATCAGAAACCCAAGCGGTACTAGATGCATTTGAAAAGATATATGGGACATTATATCGACAGCCATACATCGGCATGAGAGGCGGCATGGTCGCCGCCCCATTTTCATACGAGGTGTTCCTCAATGCCAGTGATGGTGGAATACTTCATTTGCTTGTGTACTACACTGGACATGTCCGAGATTCCGATGACTTTTTGGTCGGTGGTGAACGAGAGGTTGGTTGGCAGCTACGCGAGGCTTCATCTCGCCATCCATCGCGATTCTTGGGATTACTGACATCCCATTGGGCAAATATTTCATCAGGATTTTGCAACGACATCATGGACGGTATTGCCAGCTACTTGGGACATCGCTATGGCAATTTGCAAACGAACGCTACTTGGGTGCCAATTGATGAGCCTGATGCACCTACCTTAGCGAACCAAATCCTTGATGAACTGGAAAGGCATCCCGCTCACTGGCAATTTAATCGCTCCGCAGCCAAGGCTCTAGAGGCCTGTGCACATGTCATCCAGGACACACACGTTGCTAAGCGGATGGTGTTCTTGTCGATAGGCTTTGGAAATCCTAGAGAAGAAAGCACCATCCATGGGGATTCGGTCGATTTGCTCACCACTGGTATCAATATGATGACCGGGAATATTGCCGAAGCCTTGATGATTTTAGCCAACAACTTTCAAGAGCAGAACATTGAATTACCCGAGTTGTTACCACCAACACTATTTCGATTTGCCAGCATGGAACACCCCGCAATCCGCGCTCTAGTTTTACGACGCTTGCCGTACCTCCAAAGCCGGAACCCTCAATTAGGTTGGGATCTATTTGACCATGCCATGCAGGATCCCGTGGGTCTTTGGAAATCCGCAGAACGTTGTCTGTATTACGTCTATCGGGATCAGTTCGAGAAAGTTTCTCCCTTGCTTGAGCGCGCCCGCCGAGAGGGAAGCAAGGAAGACGTGGAAACTTGGGGTCGCATCTCAGCACTATCTGCCCTAACGGGTCATATCAAATTTGCCGACTTGCTAAGAGAATTGAACACGTTAAACATTACTGAAGCTTGGAAGGGAGCAGCAAGCGTTTGGACCCATACTGAAAATATCAAACAGCATCGAGAGCAATGTCTTACAGGTATCGAGGCGGGACTAAAAACAGAAAGTCGTCATGCAGCCGTGGTTGCTCGACATACCGAGAACATCTTTCGAGACAAAACACTACCTATCTCCATCCCGATAAGATTGATCGAGCTGTGCTTTACCGTGTTCGAAAGCGATAGCGAAAAAAAACATCACCGGCTATTTGGATTTGACGAATGGCTGAACGCTATATCACAGCGCGATCCCGATCTCGCCTTGACCTCAGCAGAAACGTACCTGGCCTATGTTAGTCGTGCCAAGCCTTATTTTTACGATCATAACAATCAATTTGTCCAGCTAGTGACCCGGCTTTTCGCCGAAGCCGAGGAACGGGAAGAATCCGATCACGGTGCGATGCTTAAACGCGTGGTATCAGTGCAAGACTTGCTATTGTCGCTGGGAGTTAATTCCATAAATGAATGGCTAAAGATGGCTGAGAGGCAATAACTAGGCCATCATGAAAACTTAGATCCGCTCTTTAGTCGATTGGCGTATAGCTAATAAGATAAACAAAAGACAGCCAAGTAAGCTCGTCAGGACTCCTACTCATGGCCTTTTACAGTATTTCATATTGATTGCTTTAGCATAAGCAGTCAATACATAACAATGCGCGCAACTCGGACTGCTACGCCGTCGATTCGCTTAGTCGTTATAACAGAGAAGACTTAATGGCAGCTTCTGGCCGCTTTCAGACCTTCGATCCATCTGGTGAAGTTCATGATGTGCGTTAAGCTGAAAACGTTACGTTTCAAAGCTAGGCGGGCATGACGTTTTATCATCTTCTGAGGCTGACCAGTCGGCTCTCGTTTTCAAGCTGTTTAGATTGCTAGGGGACAAGTGTGGTCGAATCATTACGCGAGTTGCTAACTGAGTTAGAGCAATTTGGCCAGGAAAACGATGCTGCCATTGCTGATCGTCCGCGTCGTATGTTGAATATCACTCGTGGTACGGGGGAGTTTCTTTCAGTACGGATTCAATTCATTGGGACTTCGGCGAGTTGAAGCAGAGATCGTCTCTGACTCGGCAATGTATGGGCGACTGGTAAGTGACCATCCAGCATCTCATAACCAGGCAATGCACGCGACAAGCGAGCGTTGCCTAAAAACGCACAGCCGAAGGCTGGGGGAATCAGGTCAAGGAAGTGAATATGCCCACGACTGCTGAGTAAGGTCATGAAATATCCAGATATTGGCCTGCACATACGTACCTATGATGATGAAGTGAAAAGTCACTCCCACGACCATCATCAACTGGTATTGCCCCTGGTCGGCACGCTGTTTCTGTCAGTAGATTCCATGGCGGGGGAGGTGGCACAGCACCGTGCGGCCATCATCCCTTCAGGCAGCGGCCATGGGTTTGCTGCAACAGAAGATAATCGGTTTTTGGTGGCCGATTTGCCTGTAGGGCTGGCTCCTGCGCTAGATAAGCTGCCTTGTTTCGTGGGGCTGGATTCGGCACTGCACCATTATGTCCAGTTCCTTCATGCTCAGGCTATGAGCGGGGCTGGGTCAAGCGTTACCCAGCATCACATGCTGCTATTACTGATACAGCTGCTGCAGGAGCGCCATGGAAGTCAATTGAAACTGGATCGCAGGGTTCACGCAGCGCAACAGTTTCTGGATGATCACTTCCACCAACCGATTTCCATGGCAGAGGTTGCTAACGTGGCCCATCTGAGTATTCGGCAGTTGAACGATCTTTTTCGCCATCAGGTGGGCGTGACGCCTCATCAATACCTCACAGAAGTGCGAATGAAAGAGGCGTTTCGGCTTCTGGAACAGTCAGGCCTCAGCGTTCAGCGGGTGGCTGATGCGGTAGGCTATTCGTCGTTATCGGCCTTCAGCGACCGCTTCAGACGTCACTTTGGCAAACCGCCTAGCCACTTCCGCCGTCTCTCGACATAATTCCGCTAGGATTCAAAAGATCCCCATCGATGCCATGGATACGCTCTCCCGCAACCGCTAACGCATGACAATTTCGGGGGAGAGTGACATGGCAACCGTGAATGCCGCTACTTGGATCGGATCCATTTCCGTTCTGCTTTGGGGGACTTTGGCTTTGCTGACCAAGCTATCCGGCGGAGATATTCCAGAATTCCAATTGATGGCCATGGCTTTCGGCATTGCGTTTCTGTTGATGGGTGGGCGTTGGGTCTTGGCTGGCCATACGGGCGTTCGGTATATACGCCAGTCGCCGTTTGCCTGGTGTATCGGTATCGTCGGGTTATTCGGTTATCACTTTGCATATTTCAAGGCGATGACGCTAGCACCGGCGGTGGAAGTCAGCCTGTTGGCTTACCTCTGGCCGCTACTGATCGTTCTGCTGTCTGCCCTGTTACCGGACGAGAGGATGCGAGCTCAGTCTATCGTTGGCGCCTTGGTGGCGCTGGTGGGTTGTTGGTTGTTGATCAGCCGAAATGCAGGCGGATTTGCTTGGGAGAGCCTGCCCGGTTATCTGGTAGCGCTGGCGTGTGCATTGATTTGGTCTTCTTACTCCGTGCTCAGCAGATTGGTGCGTTCAGTGCCAACCGATGCCGTCGGTTGGTTCTGCGGCGTGACGGCGCTGCTGGCTTTAGGGTGCCATATGCTGTGGGAAAAGACGGTGTGGCCGGATGGCTTGATGCAATGGGTAGGTGTGGTTGGGTTGGGCCTCGGGCCGGTTGGAATCGCATTTTTTACCTGGGACTATGGCGTCAAACACGGGAATATCCAGCTACTTGGCACCCTAGCCTACAGCGCGCCACTCATTTCGGTGGTGCTACTGATCTTGGCGGGATACGGCGAGGCCACGGTGGCCGTATTGAGTGCTAGCGTGCTCATCGTCATTGGTTCTTTGATCGCAGGTCGCGCGAAGCACCGGGGCGCGCAGCGCTAGAAATGATGGCAGACTGATAATGCTCGTTGAGCAAATAGGCGCAGCCATGGAACCTTCATCCGCAGTCACGCTGGCGTTGGCAGACGCATCGGCATTTGATGCGTTCAAGCAAGAGCTAAAAGCCTCGTTTAGCGTGAAAAACGGCTTTCGGGAAAAAAGTATCATCGAGCTGGAGCAAATCGGCATTCACCCGGAAGCAGCAGGTAGGGGGCTGGGTAAGCAGCTCATTGTGGAGTCGCTAGCACCGTTCAAGGCTCACGTGCGTCGCCAGGGCTGCGATGTGGGGGCGGTGATGGTGACCACCTCGGAAGGCAACTTCGCAGAGAAGCTGTATCAATCCACGCTAGGAGTCTCCCGCGCGGCCGTGATTAGCGGCTATGGGGCTGGAGATGAGGTGATCTTATATAACGCCAGCGTAGGCCCAGAGCGGGGCGGGTAGCAGGCAGTCTTCGTAAGAACCCTAGCTACGTTGTTGCGTCCGATACTCAGTAGGACTGACACCTGTCTCTGCGCGAAAACGGTTGCTGAAATGGCTGCTGGAGCCAAAACCGCAGCGTAGTGCGATCTCAGTCATATTAAGTAATGTCTCCGTCAGCAAGTATTGCGCCCGGATAAGACGACGGTGCAGCACATAGCGATGTGGTGGGTAACCAGTGGCTTGTTTGAACATGCGGGCGAAATGGTAGTCACTTAAGCCAGTGATACCCGCCATACATGCCAGCGTAAGGGGTTGGTTCAGGTGATGCTCAATGAACTCCACCACTCGTTTTAATTGCCACGCAGGTAGTCCACCGGTTGGGCGCAGAGTTGGCAATCGGCGCTGGCTATAGTGGCGTAGGGTGTGTATCAATGCCGTTTGGGTGGCGGAATCCAGCGCTAATTGATCCAGCGGGTCTTGCCAGTTGCTCTGGCCAAGGGTGGTGCAAAACAGCTGAGTGAGCAGCGCATCCTGGGCGAAGTCGATTTCGTCCAGTTGCACGCTTCGGCCATCTTTATCCCATACCTGTTCGATCAACTGACTCAGGTGAATGTCGCTGAAATAGAAATGCAGTAGTGAGATAGGCCCATGCACGTCCCAACTGGTGATTAGGTTGGCGGGCATTAAACACACGCTATTGCTGGTCTCGCTGGCAATGGTTTGTGATCCCTGCCTGCGTAGGGAGTTCTCCGCGCCGTTCAGATAAACGCTCAGAGTGTGGTGGTTTGAGTGAATTTTCTCAATACGGTCTTCTTGGTTACTCCAACGGGCCAGCGCCATGCCATTTTTTAGCTGGGTGCTACTCACTAGACGCGCCTGCGTCTGTTTCATTCTGGGATAGTGGCTCAAAGTGTCGGTGAACATGGGCGGCTCCTGGGAACTGCGTTAACAGTACTCAGGCTCAGCACGAAACTCAATTCAGCGAACCATTCAACCGCAAGAATAGACAAACTGGCGCAAACGCAGGCAAGCCAGCCAGCCGGGGTGAGCCGATACTATGGCTGACACTAACCACTCTGGGAATGGCAAGCCATGAATAGCCTTCTGTATATCTCAACAGTTCTTATCTGGGGTTCGACTTGGCTGGCTATCGCTTGGCAAGTGGGCGAGGTGGCGGTGCCGGTCTCGGTATTCTATCGTTTTCTCATCGCCGCGCTGGTGCTGTTGGCCGGGCTTACATTGTTGCGCCGACGCCAGGCTCTGCAAACCAGGGATCATCTTTTCTGCCTGTTGCAGGGGGGCTGTGTCTTTGGTTTGAATTTCTACTGCTTCTATACCGCTGCGGGTTATCTGCCCAGCGGCCTAATTGCCATCCTGTTTTCTATGTCGATACTGTTTAATGCGGCCAATGGCTACCTGTTCTTTCGCACACCGGTTCCGCGGGTATTTTACCTGGCTTTGGCCCTTGGTCTGCCGGGCATGGCGCTGATTTTCTGGCAGGATCTGGTCACAGTTGAGGCTACGTGGGAACTGCTGGGCGCCATTGGCTTGACGTTGCTGGGTACCTACGGGTTTTCGCTGGGTAACATGGTGTCGGTCAGGCACCAGCGATGCGGTCTGCAAATCAATACCACCAACGCCTTTGCCATGCTGTATGGAGGGATGCTGATGGGGGTGATTGCCTGGGCTCAGGGAGCCAGTTTCAGCCTGCCAGCGGAACCGAGATATCTAGGTGCCCTGGTTTATTTGGCGGTAATAGGATCGGTGGGAGGCTTTGGTGCCTACTTTATGCTGGTCGGCCGTATTGGTGCCGGTAAGGCGGCTTATGCGACGGTATTGTTTCCGTTGGTTGCGCTGGCGTTGTCAACGGTGTTCGAGGGTTACCAGTGGCATGCGAATGCACTTATAGGGTTAGCAATGATTGTGAGTGGCAACCTGCTGATGTTTAATGCCCATCGTTTGGTTTGGCGGTGGTTGGAGGCGCCGAGCCATACATGAGCGATGAGTCGATCAGGCCACCGCCATGTTCGAAGAATGCCTGAACCACCTCGGTACGCGCATCGAGCAGTTCAGGGTCGTTACCAACAGTATGAACAGCAGATGGGCGAGAAAGCTGATCCAGGCATTGGGTTTTGGGGCGGGCAGTGATATGACATCGCTCCAGTGCTGGGCCGTTAATGGCTCGGATTCACACCATCTGCAAAGGCTGCTTGCGCGTTGGCGGAGGATAGGCGGCATCGATCTGGGCCAGGTCATCGTCGTCGAGTCTGACGTTATCAGCATCAAAGTTCTGCTTGAGGTGATCCAGATTCACAGCCTTAGGAATTGCAATCACGCCGGGGTGGCGCAGTGCCCAGGCGAGGGCGACTTGCGCGGTGGTGGCGCTGTGTTTGTCGGCGATGCGTTGCAGGGCGGCATCATGCAGTAGCGCGCCGCCTTGCCCGATCGGGCAGTAGGCCATGAGCGGCATGTTTTGTTGTGCTTGCCATGGCAGCAGGTCGTGTTCAATCCCCCTTGCTTCGGGGTTGTAGAGCACTTGGTTGGTGGCGCAAGCTGGCGCGTCGAGCTCAGCTAAGTCGTCAATGTCGAAGTTCGATACACCCCAGCGTAGAATCTTGCCCTGCTCGCGCAGCCGCTCAAAAGCTTCCACTGTTTCGCTCAGCGGGTATTGGCCGCGCCAGTGCAGCAGGTATAGATCAATAGTGTCGGTGCCCAACCGCCGCAGGCTGCGCTCGCAGGCGGCTTGAACACCTTTGGTGCTGGCGTTGTGCGGGTAGACCTTGCTGACCAGATACACCTCATCGCGCCGGCCACGGATCGCTTGGCCAACGATCTCTTCAGCGCCGCCTTCGGCATACATCTCTGCGGTATCGATCAGCGTCATGCCCAGATCCAGCCCTTCGCGCAGCGCCCTGACCTCAGCCTGCCGCTGTTCGGCATTCTCGCCCATATGCCAGGTGCCCTGGCCGATACGGGGTACGCTTTCTCCGCCTAGCTCTATTGTCTGCATATCGCTATCTCCTACTGTATCTCCTGCTGTGGTACTGCTCTGACTATCCGCCGCCACCGCAGTTCATGAACCAAAACCATCACCTTGAGCAATCGAAAGCCTCCATCATGTGAAAAGCTCATCGGTGATCATGCAGGCGCTTATTTACGTCAGATTAATATCCAGCATAGCTTGGTCTAACCCGTGCTTGAAGAAGAGCAGGTGGTTAAGGTTCTTCGGCTCTGGAGTCATTACGAATAGTGAATAAACTGCCGCTGTTAGTGGGCAACTTGTCGTTAACTGGTGATCATCAGCGGTGATTGCCCCACTTGGGAAGTGATACTATAGTGCCACTATCAGTCTGACTCAGAGTGTGCCTATGAAAGTTGAGCTTGTTACCAACCTTAAACGCCAAGCCACAAAGATTCTGGCAGACCTGCATCTTTCTAAAGAGCCGGTACTGATCACTGAACATGGCAAGCCATCCGCATACCTTGTCGATGTACAAGATTACGAGTTTATGCAGCGCCGATTAGAGCTGCTTGAGGGGCTTTCGCGGGGAGAGCGCGCTGTACTTGAGGGAAGAACGTACAGCCAAAGTGAGGCCAGGGAGAAGATGAGTAAATGGCTGAAGTAATTTGGACAGAACCTGCCCTTCAAGAACTGGATGCCATCGCTGAGTACATTGCTCTGGATAATCCTGCTGCCGCAAGCCATCTGGTCAAAGACGTTTTCGATAAGACCGAGCGTTTGGAAAATTTCCCCCAATCCGGACGGATTCCTCCTGAGCTCCCCAATTCGGTATACAGGGAGATAGTGGTTCTACCATGTCGCATTTTTTATCGTGAGGATGAGAAACAGGTTCTGGTCCTTTATGTTATGCGAGAGGAGCGGCAGCTCCGTGCATACATGCTTGGGAATAGCTAAACAGGCGCGTTACTAGAATACCGTTGTCTTCGCTGCGTCAACGTCACCGGTGAGCTTTCGATCAATCTGGTGAAGCGCAGGATGTGCGTTAAGCTAAAAACGTTACGTTTCTAAGTTAGGTGGGCATGACGTTTTATCGCTTTCTGAGCCTGATCAAGCGGCTCTTGTTTTAAAACTGTGTAGATTGCTAAGGGGGTAAGTGTGGTCGAATCATTACGCGAGTTGCTAACTGAGCTAGAGCAATTTGGCCAGGAAAACGATGCTGCCATTGCTGATCGTCCACGTCGTATGTTGAATATCACTCGTGGTACGGGGGAGTTTCTTTCGGTACTTACCCAAGCCACGGACGCAAAACGAGTGCTGGAGATTGGTACCTCTAATGGCTATTCCACGTTGTGGTTTGCCCAGGCAGCTCAGAAGATTTCCGGGCACGTTACGACAGTAGAGCTTTCTGAATACAAGTTCGATCTGGCCGCCACGAATTTTGAGCGCTCGGGTCTTTCTGACTACATTACATCGCTTCAATGTGAGGCTGGCAAGTTGCTGGAAAGCGTGGAGGATTCTTCATTTGATCTGCTCTTTCTCGATTCTAACCGTTCTGAGTATGTGCAGTGGTGGCCAAATATTAAGCGGGTCTTAAAAGGAGGTGGTCTTTTGGTAGTGGATAACGCCACTTCCCATGCCGATGAAATGGCGGCTTTTGTAGAACTGGTGTCGGCAGACCCAGATTTTGCCACGTGCACTGTGCCAGTCGGCAATGGTCAATTTATGGCAACCCCCTCTGTCAGCCTAGTTGTCCGGTTGGCGATATCGCCTA
>NZ_JABUZE010000047.1:0-945 GCF_014897805.1 Halomonas sp. 3F2F | reverse complement strand
ATTACGGAAAAAGTAACTCGATAACTTTTGCATAACCACTTAGTTCGCAACTACAAACTTTATTTTTAACTACGCTGCTTGTTTGCTTAATCAAATATGGTAGGATTCATCGCAACTTAATACCCGACCTTGTTACTCAGGCATACCTCTCTAGGTGATGCCCAAGGCATTTATACGCGGTAATTTTTGGCGAGAGTTCACACTCCATGACACCGACCACCATGTTGTTTCTAGCCGTTTCCATGTCGGCCGATGCGTTTGCCGCCTCGATAAGTAAAGGTGCCGAGTTAAAAAAACCCAGATTCCGACATGCCATTGGTATTGGTCTCGTCTTCGGCATTATTGAAACGTTAACCCCCTTGCTAGGCTGGATAGCGGGCAAGGCATCTCAACAGTACGTTGAAGCCTGGGACCATTGGATTGCCTTTACCCTACTAGCACTGATCGGCCTGCATATGATGCATGCTGGGATCACAAAGGAAGACAAAATAGAGCATCGCAAACAGACGCTCTGGTTATTGGTGTTGACCGCCACTGCTACCAGCATTGATGCCATGGCTGTGGGCGCCAGCCTCGCCTTCATCGATGCCAATATCATAGCCACCAGCCTAGCTATCGGCCTCGCTACTACGGTAATGGCCTCTATCGGCACTTTTCTGGGCAATAAACTTGGCCATTTTGTCGGTCACTGGGCCGAACTTATCGGCGGTATTGTGCTAATCGGAATTGGCTTAGCAGTATTGGCCGAGCACACAGCTTTTTTTAATTCTTAACCAGCCAACTATAACCTTATCCCCTTTTAAACTTGGAACTCTTTCTTAAACGATTGAGCCTTTACACATCAAGCCACCATAAAAAGCGTAAGAAGAAGCCAGTTATTTAACTAAAGACTAAAGATTCGTTAAGTGCTTATTCAAAATTAATCGCGTGATCAGCTTCATAGCT
>NZ_JABUZE010000048.1:0-17083 GCF_014897805.1 Halomonas sp. 3F2F | reverse complement strand
GGGCTCTTCGACGCCAAGTGTGGAATTCGCCCCCTGAGCTGGGCCAGGATATGACCTCCACGACGACAGGAGGCATGACATGGACGGCACCCAGATTCTGACCCTCGGCCTGGGCCTGGAAGCGCCCTGGATCCTCAAGGACCAGCATCTGGATACTTCCGTGTCACCCCATCGCCTGGACCTCTACGTTGAGGCCGAGCGGGGCAGCCTCTACCCCTGTCCTGACTGCGGCAAGGCCTGCCCGGCTCACGATTTCGCCGACAAGACCTGGCGGCATCTGAACTTCTTCCAGCACCACTGCTACCTGCACGCCCGCGTGCCCCGCACCAAGTGCCCTGAGCATGGCGTCAAGCGCATCGAGGTGCCCTGGGCCCGGCCAGGCAGCGACTTCACCCTGCTGTTCGAGCAAGCCGCCATGTCGCTGGTCAAGGAGATGCCGGTACTGGCCGTCTCCCGGCAGCTGGAGATCTCCGACAAGCGGCTGTGGCGCATCGTGCACCACTACGTCGGCCGCATGCTGGGGGAGCTGGATTTGAGCAACGTGGCCACCGTCGGCGTCGACGAAACCGCCTCTCGGCGCAGCCAGCGTTACGTGACGGTATTCCTCGACATGCAGCGCAAGCAGGAGCCGGTGATCTTCGCCGTCCCAGGCCACGGCAAAGACGCCATCAAGGCCTTTAGCGCCTTCCTGTCGGCCCATGGCGGCGATCCGGACAACGTGGTCGAGGTCGTCTGCGACATGTCACAGGCCTTCCTGAGCGGCGTGGCCGAGAATCTTCCCAAGGCCGAGGTCACGGTCGACTGGTTCCATATCGTGCAGACCTTCACCAAGCGGCTGGACGAAGTGCGCAAGAAGGAGCGCCGGGAGCAGGAACACCCCAAGTCGCTGCGCTGGGCCCTGCTGAAGAGCCTGGAAAACGAGAACCTGACGCCCAAGCAGCTGGTGGCGCTCCAGGAACTGGTGGCTGACCAGAGCGCCACGTCCGATGCCTGGGTGATCAAGGAGAAGCTGCGCTGGATCCAGAAGGCCTCGACGCCGCGGGCGGCTCGGTGGCGTATCACGAACTACCTCAAGGTCATGAAAGCGGCAGTTGCCGAGAAGCCACTGTTGAAGCCGATGGGCAAGGCTCTGGCGACGCTGGAGCGGCATGCCGACGCGGTGGTCCGGCGGTGGCTCTCGGGACTGACGAACGCACGCCTGGAAGGCATGAACGGCCTGTTCCAGGCGGCTCGGTCACGCGCACGCGGCTACCGGAACGAGGCCAACTTCATCGCCATGATCTACCTGATTGGCAGCCCGGTGGGCCGCCTGTTCGATCAGGCCAAATCCACGTGAAGTGACGAAGAACCCCTTAAAGGGGGCGTTTCAACTGGTTATCGCTCGCCAAGCCTACGTGAAATCACTCCCGATTGGGGGCAGGTCAGCCGTGGTGGCAATATTTACGGTAACCCGGACCTTAAACCTGAAACGTCGCTTAACAAAGAGATTGCACTGCTCTACGCCAATGAGGCAGGTCTAAGCGGCAGCTTGACGCTGTTCCACAACGACTTTGAAGACAAGATTACGCGTATTGCTTGCCCTGTCGATATCTGTACCGATGGCCCTAATGATTTTGGCAGTGATCCTACTTATCGCGTCAACGTGGATGAGGCGATTACGCAAGGGGTAGAAGCCAGCCTAGCAGCGCCGTTGACAGATGCGGTGTCGTTAACGGCTAGCTACACCTTCACTGACTCCGAACAGAAAAGTGGTCAATATGCTGGTGAGCCTTTGACGCAGCTACCGCGCCATCAGGTTTCGGCCACACTCGACTGGCAGGTCAACTCGCGACTCAGCCAGTGGACAAAAGTGAGCTACCGTGGCGAAGAGAGCCAGCCCACCACCGGCCCCTCCAGCCGCTCTGTGGTGGCACCTTCCTACACCTTTGTTGATGCAGGAATGGGTTACAAGCTCAACGATAGCACCACGGTGAACGCGGGTATCTACAACCTATTTGATGAGCGCATTACTTACGAAGAGTACGGCTACGTGGACGATGGACGCCGTGTTTGGTTGGGGCTGAACGTCGCGTTCTAGTGCCTGTTAGTACCTGTTGCTATTAAACGTTGCGGCCACCTTATTAGGTGGCCGCTTTTTTGAGTGAACCACGTATTTATTTACGGATATTTATTTACGGATATTGGGCTTGGGCAGGCTACGTATTGCGTTTGCTAAGCTGCAGTACGCTTATCATCAATGCTGGCAAAAACGTCACCGTCACGATGGAAGCTCCCAGCAAGCCAAATAAGACAATCGCTCCTACACCACGGTAAAGTTCGGTGCCTTCACCGGGTAAAAATACCAGCGGCGAAAGCCCGCACAGGGTTGTCAGCGTGGTAATCGCAATTGGACGCAGGCGGGTTTGTACCGCTTGAGACACGGCTTCCTGAACGGATAGCTGCTTATCGTGCAGTCGCCGCCGTGCCTGGTCGACCACCAGGATAGGATTATTAACCACCGTCCCCATGAGTATCAAAAAGCCCAGCATCGTAATCATATCGAAGGGCTGAGTGAGTGGCGCGATGCCAATGAGAGGCAGCAAGCTACCCACTGTATTCATGGCCGCTAAACCCATAATGCCACCCACCACGCCCAACGGAATTGAGGTAAGGATCAGCAGCGGGTAGCCCCAGTGAGAGAAAATCGCTACCAGTAGCAAATAGACAATCACAATGGCGATCAAGAAGTTGCTCATTAATGCTTCCCGCGTGGCATTTAACTGATCACTCGCTCCCGAAATCGAAATATCCACCGCCGATGGTAGTAGCCCTTCATGGCGAAGTCGCTCCAGCATTCTCTCTGCTTGTTCAACTCCTGCTTCCAGGGCAATGCTGGGTGGTGGGATGACGTTCAGAGTTACCGTTCGGCTACTATCGACCCGGCGAATAACGCTGGTGTCCATAGTTTCATCAATGCTGGCGACGGCAGAGAGCGGTAGTGTCGCGCCGCTGGGGGTATGCAGCAGAAGGTTGGGTAGTTGGTCCAGAGGTAGCGACAGCTGGGGGCCATAAAGATAAATATCGATCTTCTCGTCATCGAGAAAGAAGTCATCCACATAGGCACCTTCGGTGAGTGCGGCGACTGAAAAGCCGACATCTCCTGCCGCTAAGCCAAGCGCTGACGCCTGCGCCCAATCTGGGCGAATCTGAATCAGCGGCTGATCCAACGACAGTGAGGAGGGCTGGCTCTGAATGCGCGGATTGCCAAACTCTTTGCGGGCTTCTCGGTAGAGGTTATTGGCGGCTTCATAAACGGTCGCCAAATCCGGCCCAGCGATATCCAGATTGATACTCCGCGTGCCGCCATCGTTACTGGAAATGATCGAGCCTTTCGAAGCAAAGGCGCGCATTCCTGGAAAGCGCTCGTAGTAGCTGGTAAGTGCGTCCATTAACGCTTTGATATCACCAGGGTCAGCTGCTTCCGCGACGATAAACAGCCGCGTAGGGGAGACTCGCATGTTCATATAAGCCAGCGGCGGCACCTCGGTGTCGCCTGCTAAAAAAGCCGCTGGGTCAGCATCTACATGGGGTAAAAAGTAATCCTCTACTTGCGCGGCGATTCCCGCCATCTCCTGCAGGCTATAGCCAGGCGGTGGGCTCATCACCGCAAAGGTTTTAGGTTCCTCGCCTTCGGGCAAGTATTCGGCAGGTGGAGTGAGTACAACGATAGTCCAGCCGCTGATCACTACTGTAGTTACTAGAATCGCTCCGCGCCGAAAAGGAGTGGCGATCAATCGATCAAGCCGCTCCCCAGCCCACGAAGGGCGTGAGGCCGCGGGGCTATCCTCATGCTCGTTGCGCATCGAAAAATTAAAGCGCGAACAGAGTGACGGCACTAGGGTAACTGCCACCAGCATTGAAGCGAAAATAGCAGCGGAAACGGCAATCGCTACATCAGAGTACAGCTGCCCAGCTTCTTCTTCGATAAACAGAATCGGTAAGAACACCAAAATGGTGGTGGCCGTCGATGCCAGCGTTGCGGGCCATACTTCCTGCACGCCGCGTAGCGCCGATTCAATGCGGTCGAGGCCTAAACGGCGGTATCGCTCAATATTTTCCAACACCACAATACTGTTATCGACGCTCATGCCTATGGCAAAGGCAATGCCTGCCATGGAAATCACGTTAATCGTGCGCCCGGTGAGCATCAGCCCTAAAAAAGCCGCAATGGTGCAGAAGGGGATGCCAATAACGCCAATAAAGGTGGCGCGAGCGGAGCGCAAAAACAGGTACATCACCAACGTTGCAAAGGCCGCCCCGAGTAGCAGATTGCTCCATACGTTACTGACCGAGGCTTCCACATAGCGCACATCATCGGCAGTCAGCACCATTTCCATACCCGCCGGGCGCAGAATGCTGTCGTTAATGGCCGCTATTTCTTCTTCAATGGCGTGTTTGATATCGATGACGTTGGCACCGCTTTCCCGCCGAAGATCCATACCAATGCCCGGCTGGCCGTTATAAAACGATAGCTGGCTTAAGCGCGACTGCCCCTGGCGGACCTCGGCAACGTCGGCAAGCCGCACGATGCTATCGCCCTGGCGAGCGACAACCAGCTGCGCCAAGGCTTCAGCATCATCAAAGCGGCCCAGCGTGCGTATCAGGTAGCGGCGTTTACCGGCTTCTAATTCACCACCGGAGATATCCCGGTTACGCTGGGTGATGGCGTCGCGTAACTCGGTAAGTGAAACCCCGCGCTGAGCCAGCGCACCAGGATCGACCAAAATTTGTAGCTGCCGCTGAGCGCCGCCATTGACGCCGACTTCCGAAACGCCTTTAACGCTTTCCATGCGAGGCCGCACACGGTCGTCGATAAAGTCGCTCATCAGTTGGATATCTAACGCCTTAGGGTTGCCGGGCAGCGTACCCACGTGAAAGCGCAAAAACGCGTCTGTCGAAAAGGCGGCAGAAACAATCCGTGGCTGGTCCACATTGGTGGGATATGACGATACTTGGCTGAGCGCGTTATTGACTTGAATTAGCGCAGCCGTCATATCCACGCTAAACGGGAATTCAAGCTCAATTTCAGCGCTGCCGCTTTCGGCCATCGCCGTCATGCGGGTAAGATTTGGCACATTGCGCAGGTACTGCTCCTGCTCAATGAGGATCTCTTTTTCGATATCCTGAGGTGTCGCTCCCGCCCAGCGCGTCTCGACCGTTATTGTGCGGGCTTCAATGTCGGGAATCATCTGAACGGGGATGCGCAGCGTGGCGGCAATGCCCAGCAGCAGGAAAATTAGCGCGATAACAGTGACCAGCGTTTGCTGGCGCAGTAGGGCTGCAAACATTACTCGCTCCCCGCTGCGATATCCTCAACACTGACACCTTCGACCAGCGATTCATTGCCACGAATGACGACTTGCTCATCACCAGCGAGACCCTCGACAATTTCCACACGGTCGGCAAAGTTAATACCCAACTGCACGCGTTGCTCAGTAACCTGATAAGTGTTGTTTTCGTTAGGGGTGGCGACCCACACGGTGATTCGCCCGTCTGGGTAGCGGCTTAACGCATCGCGGGGAACCGTCAGCCCATCGCTGCCGGTCGACGCCCGCAGCACGGCATCCACTGCATTACCTGGGTACAGTGAAGCTGCTTCGGGCACATGGGCGCGTAATAGAAATGTGCGGGCACTGGGGTCACTGATCGGCACCATGGTGGCGATAGTAGTCTCGTGGGTTTGTTGACCCGCACGTAGAGTGATAAACGCTTCGTCTTGAACGGCGGCATAAAAGGCTTCGGGCACCTGGAAATCAGCGCGTAGTTCATCAAGGTTAACGAGTCGCGCAACGCTATCTCCTGGCGTGACCCACTCACCGAGATTGACGCTGCGAGCGCTGACGACACCATCAAAAGGGGCGTTAATTGCATGGCGAGCCAGTAAGGCGTTTAAACGCGCTTGCTCCGCCGTTAAACGCGAGCGTGCGGCGCGGGCCACGTTAACGGCACTACGACGAGCGCTCGCTTCAGTCGCCGCGATGTTACGCCCCACGCCCACCGATTCCGCTTCTCGCAGTAGTCGTTCTGCTTCCGCTAGTGTGGCCTGGGCCTCCTGCTCTGCGGCAGCCGCCGCTGCTACGTCAAAACGAGCCAGTTCGTCATCCAGCGCGATTAGCGTGTCTCCCTTGGCGACGTGGTCGCCAGGATTAACTGCTACCTGAATAATAAGCCCTGCTACTGATGCTGAGAGTAGGGCATCTTCCAGGGAGTTTACGGTGCCGACCAGGTTTGTTTCGGTATAAATTGGCTCGCGGTTGACGGGCGCCAGCTCAACCCTGGGGGCTGATTGCGCGAAAGACGCGCTAGAAAGCATTAGGCTGCAGAGCAACAGTAGAACCAAGGCAAGATAGCGGACGAGCGGGTGCGCGGTCATGACAGACAGTTCCCTAATAAACATCGAATTCGCGGTTAAGCGGGCGTAAAAAAGCCCTGGCGCATGGCCAGGGCAGTAAGTCAGCATTGAAACAGTAAATAGAACCTTCTAGCTAGTAGCGTTTAGAACTCGTAACGTGCAGAGAGCCACAGTCGACGTCCCTCTTCGCTGTTGGCATACACATTGCCAAAGCTAGTGCCGTCACCATAAGCGCGATAATCGACGAAGTCTTTATCGAACAAGTTGTAGATGGTGGCACTCACGTTAAATTGCTCGGTAAATGCGTAGCTGCCGCCTAAGTGGAACAGTGAATAGGCTTTGAAGTCGCCTAGGTCATCGAAAGAGGGCGCGCCCCTAACGCTTTCACGGTTACGGTAACGTTCGCTGCGGTACTCAGCGGAAAGCCACGTGTCCAACTGCGGCGTGGCTTGCCAGCGCAGCGTGGCATTGAATGCATGCTCCGGAGTATCGGTCAGCGGTTCGCCACGGTTGTTACCGCTCTTCTGTTCGCTATCGGTGTAAGTGTAGTTGGCCGATAAGCGCCAATCTGGCGTGAACTGATAGCTGGTAGAAAGCTCGACACCCTGGGTAACGGCTTCATCGATATTGACGTCTTGGCTATAGACGCCGTCGGGTACCAGCGGGTTGTTCTCAACAACAATGTCGTTGCCGCTGGCTATTTTGTCATCGAACTCGTTATAGAACAGCGTGGCGCTAGCGGTGAAGCCTGCCAGGCTATCGTAATGTGCGCTAATTTCACTGCTAGTACTGGTTTCCGGTTCAAGGTTCGGGTTGCCGATAGTGAGTATGGTGCCCTGGCCCGTGACGCCATTGATACCCGCATGCAGGTCATTCAGCGAGGGCGTTTTGTAGCCTCGGCTGACGCCGCCTTTCAGTGTCCAGTTTGGCGTCGTGTTCCACACCAAATAGCTACGTGGGCTGAACTGGCTGCCAAAGGCATCATGATGATCGTAGCGGCCGCCAAGCGTTAGCGCCAAATCGTCACGTAGCATCCACTCATCTTCTGCAAAGAGTGACCACGTAGTTTGCTCAAAGGTCTCATTGGCTAACCCATCATCGAGCTTAGCATCCCACCACTGCAAGCCCACCGTGGTCATGTGGTCGCCTAGCGGCATGACATATTTGCTGTCTAACACTGTATTGGTGGTTTCTAGCTCGCGAGGCGCGCCGCCCACGATGCCAGGGAAGCCATCATAGGCAACGCCATTTTCACCAGGAATCGTACGGCCTTTAGTTTCTGTGGTGTTACGCATCAAGCTGGATTCGAGCGTGCCTGATGCAAAGCGGCCAGTGTGACCAATAGCAACCTGCTGACGCTCAAAACGCAATTCGTCGGCGTAGCCATTGGCGGCGCCAGGATCTGGCGCGCAGCTACGGGTGCGGCCATCTAAAGTACCGAGCTGGCATTCGTCATTGTTATAACGCTGTCGATTAACTTCACCATCCAGCCAAAGGTCGTGATCGGCATTGGGTGTCCAGGTTAACTTGCCGCCCAGGTTATAGGTATCGCCTTCAACGGGACTGGGGCCGCGCTGGCTAACGTCAATGGGATTGCCGTTGCCGTCAGTGTAAGTAAGCTCTGATGCATCCCGTTCGTATAAGCGACCACGCACCTGAATGCCAAGCGTGTCTTGAATAAGCGGGCCGCTGGTGTACAGGTTGATTTCGCGGCGATCGCCGAAATCACGATCTTCATTAAATGTGTTTTCAACTCCTATGGAGCCAACCCACTCGCGGTCTACTCGACGAGTGATGATGTTGATTACCCCGCCCATGGCGTCAGAGCCATATAGCGTCGACATTGGGCCACGAATGACTTCGATACGTTCAATACTGGAGACAGGCGGGAAGAAGCTAGTAGACGTTTCGCCAAACCCGTTAGGGGTGACGCTGCCAGCCGCGTTCTGCCGGCGGCCATCAATAAGAATCAATGTATAGTCGCTAGGCATCCCACGAATACTGATATTGCGGCCCCCGGTTTTGCCGACAGACCCACCAACATCAACACCTTCTACATCACGTAACGCATCAGCCACGCTGGTAATGCGCTTGCGCTCCAGTTCCTCACGAGAAACGACGGAAATACTGGCAGGGGCATCCACCAGTGCCTGCTCAAAACCACTTGCAGATACAACAATATTGTCTAGTTGTTCTGATTCTTGAGCTAAGGCCGCGGTGGCGGTGACGCTAAGAGCGACGGCGCTGGCTAACGCGGTGCGAGTGAAGCGTGGCATGGTGATCCCCTGAGATGAAACTTATTTGCTAATGAAAACTGTTATCAATCGAGGTGGTGATTTTAAGAAGAAAAGTTCCCATATGCGAGTTTGTTTCATCGAACATTGTGTTGCTTAATATCGAACAATGCTATGAACAAAATACACCTCTATTAAGGTTGTTAGGCGGCTAATTAAGCGGGTGTTGCAGTATCTGGAACGTTCGATTCGTTGGAATAATAATGCAAGTGCCTTTGAGAATCGTTATTATCATTGCCACAAACTCTCAGGAGCGTTACTTATGGGTTACTCATCGCTGCGCAACGGACTAGTCGGTATTGTGGTAGGCGGGTTATTGGTAGGCGGGTCGTTGGCAAGCGTTGCTCAGGCGCGCACGCTGGATACCGCATACGGAGACGTTGACGTTAGTGATGCGCCAGAGCGTGTTGTCACTCTGTATGAGGGTGCGTTAGATGCTGCTTTGGCTGCTGGCGTGACCCCCGTTGGCGCGGTCACTACCCGCGGTGGTGATAATGTTGCTGAGTACGTGGAAGCCCACTTTAATGGCGAGCGCCCTGAGATTGTTGGCGTTACACGTGAAATCAATATTGAAGCGGTTTTGGCCCAGCAGCCCGATTTAATTCTGGCCGCTGCTCAGCTATCGGAAGAGCAGTACCAGTTGCTATCGCGCATCGCGCCTACTGTAGTGCCGCACGCGCAGCCGTTAGCGCCTGATAGCTGGGAAGCAGAAGCGCGACTTTGTGGGCAGGCGCTCAATCGTGAAGCGGAAATTGACGATGCCATTGCAGCCGTCGATCAACGTATTAACGAATTGGCCGCCGCGATTGATGATGCGAACGCAGGTGGCACTGCTGTGCTGGCTCGCTGGATGCCCAATGGCCCGATGGTGATGTCCAAAGAGCTGATCGCCACTGGCCTATTGGCGAAAGTGGGGTTAGAGGTTCAGGATGCGGGCTTGGTTGCTGAAGGTCACCCCCATAGCGATATACTCAGTCTTGAAAATCTTTCCCAAGTGGATGGCGATTGGCTGTTCCTGGCTACGCTTAACGCCGATGGCCAAGCGGCGTTAGATGCCGCCAAGCAAAGCTCCGCCTTCACACGTTTGGACGTGGTTAAACAAGATCAGGTCGTGCCGGTGAATGGCCAACTGTGGAGCAGTGCCAACGGCCCGCTGGCCGCTCAAGCCATTCTGGACGATATCGAGAACGCATTGTTGCCGTGACATCACTACCTAGCGCAATGGGCAGCGCCAGTCGGCGCTATGCTCCCCGTACATGGATGCTTATTCTGCTCACCGCCCTTGTGGCGGTGAGCGTCGTTAGTTTGCTGATTGGGGCAGGCGAGGTGGGGCCCCGCCGAGTGCTGGGATTGCTGCAGGGCGCCAGCGACAGCGAAGCACAGTTTATCGTCTGGGAGCTTCGTGCTCCGCGTACCTTAATTGGCATTGTGGTGGGTATTACATTGGGCGTTGCCGGGGCGCTGCTACAAGCCATTTCCCGTAACCCGCTCGCCGAGCCGGGTCTGCTGGGGGTAAGCGCAGGAGCGGCCTTTGCGGTAGCACTGGCACTGGTGCTAGGAGCTAGCGCTGCGACGCTACGCATTTCGGTTGCCCAGTTAGGAGCACTGATTGGTTGTGTTTGTGTCCTCAGCGTGGCGCGTTTTCGCGGAGTGGGAAATGACCCGGTGCGTTTAGTGTTGGCGGGGGCGGCATTTTCTGGGTTGTTAGGCTCGCTCACCTCATTAATGCTGCTGTACGACCAGCGCGCCGCTGATGAGATTCGTTTTTGGGTGGTAGGCAGCCTTGCAGGAAGACGGCTGGATGATCTTTTGGCGGTGCTGCCGAGCTTACTAGTTGCTGCCATCGCGGTGGTTATCATGGCGCGGCCTCTGGCGGCGCTGGCGCTAGGCGAGCGAGCGGCGAGTGGCTTGGGGCATCACCCCACACTGATCCGCTGGGTAGCCGTAGGTTGCGTGGCACTGCTGGTTGGTGCGGCAACTGCGATTGCCGGGCCGATCGCCTTTGTAGGACTGGTGGTGCCATTTGTAGCGCGTGCGTTTGCCGGGCCCGATATTCGCCGCACGCTGTGGTTTTGCCTGCCGATAGGCCCATTGATTGTGCTCATGGCGGATATTATCTCGCGTGTTGCCGTCGCACCTTCCGAGCTGCCATTGGGTGTACTTACCGCGCTATGTGGCGCGCCGGTATTGATTGCCGTGGTACGTGCTAAACGGTTACCCATGCTGTAACGCTTTTTTTAACACCCTGCCGCCCAGGCGTCTTGGTGTCATCTTGGTGATGTGTTGATATGAAAATAATGGCGAATCATCCGCCTTTAACGGATGTTGTCACTCCCAGCCATGTTTTAAACAATGTTCCAATCCATGCCGCAGAGCATGCCGATAGCGTGCCAGCGCCGGAAGGCTACTGGCATATTGCGCTACCCCGTTGGGGCTATAGTTTCCTGCTCGAAAAGCGCGCGCTAGCGGTCAATATTGGTTTGTTGATTGCATTGCTGGCATCTTGCCTGCTCTATCTAAGCTTAGGTAGCGTACCGCTGGCGCCCAGTGCGGTTATTCCTGCCGTATTAGGTAAGGGTGACATGATGACGGCCTTTATGGTTCAGGAGCTGCGTTTGCCTCGTTTGGCCGCTGCTTGCTTTACCGGAGCGGCGTTCGCACTTTCAGGTATTTTGATGCAAACCCTGGCACGCAATCGCCTAGCCACGCCCGGCATTATCGGTATTGATAATGGCGCAACGGCGTTTGCGGTGGCCTCTATTGTAGGCATGAGCGTGTCTATTGCGCCGCCCGCGATGGCATTGGCTGGGGCAACGACCGCCGCTGTGCTGACCTTTGGCCTCGCGGCAGGCAGTGGTACTCAGGGTTATCGGTTTATTGTCGCGGGCATTGGCGTGGGAGCGGTGTTTGGTGCTGTCACTCAATTAATGCTGGCGCGGGTAGCGATTGACACCGCTAATGCCGCCTACCCATGGACAGTAGGATCACTCAATGCCCGCCCCGGCGGCGCAGTACAACTGTTAGGAATTGGCTTGGCATTGGGGATTATTGCCGCCTTGGCGCTGGCGCGTTCACTGACGCTGCTGCGCTTTAAAGATGCCACCGCCAGCGGTCTCGGACTTCGTGTTAAAGCCCGCAGGCTACAGATCCTGATGCTTTCCGTCGTGCTTACCGCCTTTGCGGTTGCTGTGGCGGGGCCAGTGGGCATGGTTGCGCTGATTGGCCCAGAGATTGCCCGCTCACTTTCCAGTGCTCGACATGTGCCGATTCTAGCCGCCACCTTAGCAGGTGCTCTGGTGATGTTGCTGGCCGACCTTGCCGGGCGCACCCTCTTAGCGCCGATTGAAATTCCTGTTGGCATTGTCACCGCGGTGGTTGGCGGGCCCTGGCTGCTATGGATATTAATGCGCCCACAACGGAGCCGCCCATGAGCAACTCATCTCTTTCACCAGAACTTATTTCACCAGAGCAAGTTTCACCAACGCTTGCCACCGATGCGTTGTGCATGAGCTACGGCCAGCGCCGAGTGATTGAAAATCTGGGCATTAGCCTGCCAAGCGGTCAGGTTACTGCCATTGTTGGTCCTAACGGCTGTGGCAAATCAACGCTACTTTCCGGCCTTGCTCGTTTGCACAAACCAGACAGCGGCGCGGTACTGCTGGATAGCCAGGATATTCAACGCCTGCCCGCGCGTCAGTTAGCCACTCAGCTAGCGTTGCTGCCCCAAGAGGCGGTGGCTCCAGAAGGCTTAACCGTCACTGAATTGATTCGCTTTGGCCGCCAGCCCCACCAAGGCTGGTTGCGTCAGTGGTCGGCGGAAGACCAGCGCGTGGTGCAGTACGCGCTCGACGCTGCTGGTTTGGAAGACCTCGCCGACCGGCCGTTAGAAGCGCTTTCCGGCGGCCAGCGCCAGCGTGCCTGGATCGCCATGACCATTGCCCAGCAAACGCCGCTTCTGCTTTTAGATGAACCCACCTCTGCGCTAGACTTAGGCCATCAGATTGAAGTGTTTGAGCTAGTGCGCCACTTGGCTTGCCATGGCCGCACGGTGGTGATGGTATTGCACGACCTCGCCAGTGCTTGTCGTTATTCAGACAACCTGATTGCGATGCGTGATGGCCAGATTATTGCTCAGGGAGCACCCGCTGAGGTGGTGACGCCCGAGCTAGTGCGCGAGCTTTACCAGGTAGACTGTACGCTGCTGCTTGATCCGGATACCGGCAGCCCCTTGCTGGCTAACGTGCGCCGCGTGGCTCAGCTGGCATAAGCGCCACTCAGTAACTTCAGCCCATAGTTCTCGTTCTCTCTACATTCTCTCAATAACTTCTAAAAGGAACCGATGTGGCTTCTTCACCACCTCGCGCTCAAGCGACGTCTTCAAACCAAAGCTTTCAAGCGCTCGTGCGACTGCTGCGCTATGCCAAAGGTTATCGGCGGCGGATTGCCGCGGCCACCGCCTGTTCCATTATTAATAAACTATTTGATATCGCTCCGGAAATTCTGATCGGTGTGGCGATTGATGTGGTGGTGAATCAGGAAAACAGCTTTGTCGCGCGGCTGGGGTTTGAAACACCTCATCAACAAATCACCATTCTGGCGGTGCTGACGTTCTTTATCTGGGCGGGGGAGTCGCTGTTCGAGTATCTGTTCCAAATCCTCTGGCGCAACCTTGCCCAGCGGCTACAGGCCGATATGCGCCAGGACACCTACGAGCATGCCCAGCGCCTGGATATGGCGTTTTTCGAATCTAAAAGCTCCGGCCAGCTCGTCGCCACCATGAACGACGACGTGAACCAGCTGGAGCGCTTCCTGGACGGCGGAGCTAACGCACTGATTCAAGTTGGTGTGACGGTAATCGCGGTAGGCGCCGTGTTCTTTGTACTGTCACCGCTGATTGCGCTACTGGCGTTCACGCCGATTCCGCTGATTATCTGGGGCGCTTTCTTCTTCCAACGCAAAGCCGGGCCGCTGTATAGCGATGTGCGTGAAAAGGTGGGTGATCTTGCCAGCCGCCTTTCCAACAACCTAAGCGGCATTGCCACCATCAAAAGCTTTACCAGTGAAGCACGGGAAGCCGAGCGCCTCCGTGATGCCAGCGAAGCCTATTTAGAAGCCAATCGCCGGGCGATAAAGGTCAGCTCCGCGTTTATACCCGTGATCCGTATGGCAATTTTGGCGGGCTTTCTCGCCACCTTTACCGTCGGCGGCATGATGGCGCTGGACGGCAGCCTGAATGTAGGCGCTTATGGCGTCCTGGTTTTCCTTACCCAGCGCTTGCTGTGGCCGCTCACCGGCCTTGCCCAAGTGATCGACCTGTTCGAGCGCGCGATGGCCAGTACTAAGCGGATTCTTGACCTACTGGAAGTGCCAATTACGGTTAAAGATGAAAGTACAACGCCTCTCGCTGCACCTGTGAAAGGCGAGGTGCGGTTCGAAGCAGTGAGCTTCCACTATGCCGCGAGCCAAGTAGGCGTGAATGGCGTTGATCTACACGTGCCAGCAGGCAATACCCTAGCGCTGGTAGGCGCTACCGGTTCCGGTAAATCGACCCTGATCAAATTGCTGCTGCGCTTTTACGACCCAGCCAGCGGCCGCGTACTGGTCGACGGTCAGCCGATCACACAGGTCAGCATGCACTCGCTGCGCCAAGCGATAGGCTTGGTGAGCCAGGATGTGTACCTGTTTGAAGGCAGCATTCGCGACAATATTGCTTACGGCAAACCCGATGCCTCGGAGGCCGCGATTATTGACGCCGCGAAAACCGCCGAAGCCTGGAGTTTTATTGAAACATTGCCCCAAGGGTTGGAGACCCCGGTTGGCGAGCGAGGGGTATTGCTCTCTGGCGGCCAACGTCGGCGGCTTTCGCTGGCCAGGGCGCTGCTTAAAGATCCGCCAATTCTGGTGCTGGATGAAGCCACTAGCGCGGTGGACAACGAAACTGAAGCTGCCATTCAGCGTTCACTAAAGCGCATCGCCCATGGCCGCACGGTGATTATGATTGCCCACCGGCTTTCGACCATTGTGCATGCCGATGAAATCGTGGTGATCGAAAAAGGACGCGTTGCTGAACGCGGTAACCACTCAAGCTTGCTGGAGGTTGATGGCCACTATGCTGCTCAGTGGCGAGTACAAACTGGCGCTGCCCAGGCAGGCGATGTGGAAACACTCAGCCACTGAACGCGCCTTACGGCGCGTTAGCGGTTCACCAGCAGGGCATTCAAGGTGACCGGTACATGCTCGTCAATCTCCTGATAGCCCAGCAACGACAGCACGGTTCGCACCGTGCTGTTGGCCATCAGCGCGCGGCCATCCATCGCCATCGGTTCAGCATGGGTAACGCGCACCTCGTTCAGTCCTTCGCGGGTAAAGCGCAGCGGCACCGACTCTTCCTGATTAATCAGGTCGGTTTGTACCCGAAAGGTAAGCGTTTCTACCATGGATTCACCAATATCCAAGCCATCTAACCGCTCCGGTGGCATTTGCGCGACCAGTGTGACTAGCGTTGTATTGGCAAGTAAGCCCACCCACGGCGGCAAATCACCAAAGCGAGTCAGCAAATCCGTTTGGCTCAAACGCAACGGCAGGCGCAGGGTGCCATCGGCAGAGATATCACCCTGCAAATTGTTCACCTGATGGTGATGGGTTTGCGGAGCATTGCCATCTAATTGAGTAATAGACGCCTGCACCCGCGACTGTCCGGGATCTAGCTGCCAATCCGCATGAACCGGCACCGCCAATAATAGTGGGATAAGAGCAATCAAAGCTTTCACAGCACGCCTCCGCATCAGTAACTCACTACCAGACCCCACGCTTTTCAATAAGTGCCGCTAAAAAATTGCTGCTATCACTACAAGATAGCACCGGAAGGGGTAGCCTCGCCCGAACACATTCGCTATTATATGCACGCTTTACGGGCCTATAGCTCAGTTGGTTAGAGCAGGGGACTCATAATCCCTTGGTCGTAGGTTCAAGTCCTACTGGGCCCACCAATTAAATCAGTAAGTTAGCAATTATCTCTGGTGAGTCCCCTACTCCAAGGGTACAGTTTCGGTACAGTGCCGATCTTTCAGACCCTGGAGATTTTTTGTGGCCACCATCGTCAAGACCCCTTCTGCAACCTGGAAAGCCGTCATCCGCAAGTCGGGTTGGCCAACCATCGCAAAGACCTTCCGCACCAAACGTGACGCCCAAGATTGGGCACGCCGCACTGAAGACGAAATGGTGCGCGGCCTTTATATCCAGCGTAGTGCCTCAGAACGAATGACGCTTGAAGCAGCGCTAAAGCGCTACTTGGCTGATATAACTCCTACCAAGAAGCCCAGCACCCAAAAGAGCGAACGCCACAAGGCCAACACCCTTATTGAGCACTTGGGCAAATACTCCCTCGCAGCCCTAACGCCGGAGCTAGTCGCTAACTACCGTGACAAGCGTTTAAACACTTTGGGACGCCGAGGGGAGTTAATCAGCCCCAGTACTGTGCGCCTAGAGCTTGCTTTACTTGGACACCTCTACACCGTGGCCATCCAGGAATGGGGCCTCGGCCTGACCTATAACCCCGTCCAGAACATCCGCAAACCCAGCCCTGGAGAAGGCCGCGATAGGCGCCTGAGCCCCGACGAGGAGAAGCGCCTGTTCGCCGTGCTACGGCAGCACAGCAACCCCATGCTGGCCTGGATTGCCAGAATCGCCTTGGAGACGGGCATGCGCTCATCCGAGATCCTGACCCTCTCTCGTTCACAGGTCGACGTGAAACGCCGCGTGGTGCGTCTCACCGACACCAAGAACAACGAAGCTCGCCTGGTGCCGCTGACTCAGGCCGCCACCGAAGTATTCGAGCAGGCGTTGCACAACCCGGTACGGCCGCTCGACTGTGACTTGGTGTTCTTCGGTGAGCCTGGCAAGGGCGGCAAGCGTGGGCCATATGCATACACCAAGCTTTGGAATCAGGCGAAGAAGAAGGCAGGGCTCGATGACTTCCGCTTCCATGACTTAAGACATGAGGCCGTCAGTCGGCTGGTTGAGGTAGGGCTATCCGATCAGGAGGTCGCCGCGATCAGTGGCCACAAGTCAATGCAGATGCTGAGGCGGTATACGCATTTGAGGGCGGAGGATTTAGTGAAGAAGCTGGATGGTCTGCGTGACAGTTTTATTTAACTGCTTGACTTGTTCGAGAGGACGGCAAGAAGGCCATGAGTGAAGCCTGAGTAAACATGCGAGTTCCAGATGATGGGCACACTATCACTCATGTGCAACATATTCTAATTTTAAATAAGGTGGATTTATGGATAAAGAGAGATTGGAGAAATATTTCTATGAAAATGTTGCTAGTGTATTTTGGTCATCTATTCTTCTTATAAGTGGCTATTCAAAATTTATCGTGCGCTCAGACCCGTAGCCG
>NZ_JABUZE010000046.1:0-15903 GCF_014897805.1 Halomonas sp. 3F2F | reverse complement strand
CGCCTATTCGATCAGGCCAAATCCACGTGAAGTGACGAAGAACCAATCTTCTCGACCAAAATGTGGTTGCGCTTCAAGAAGCGTAGCACTCGCAATAACACCTAAGGTGATACCATGTTATCAACCGCTCTAATTATAGTTATGATATTGTTATTTAGTAGCCTCGTCGCAGTTGCTTCGATATACCTGGCTAAACGGCAGGATAAAAAAGAGACTGCAGCAAGACAGCATGCTGCTGATAATAACGTTCGTGAGCATAAAGAGTGATGGGTACAAAAAAAGCCAGCAACCATAAGGTTTGCTGGCTTTTCTCGTTTAAAACTGTCCCAACCTAGTCGCTAATTTCTACCCAGCCTTTTACCGTATCTTCGCCATATTGTTCTTTCCAGGCGCGAATTGTTTTGTTGTTGCCGCCGTATGTCTCAACCTTTTCGCCAGTCTCAGGGTTTGTATAAATCCGTAAAGACCGCTTACGCTTAGGTGTAGCGGCTTCTGGGGAAGAACCGTATGAAGGGTCGAGCAACATTATCACTTCTTTCGAGGTTTTGTTGTGCTCAACTAGAAGTGCTTCAAGCTTTTCACTGAACTCAAGCTCTTTTTGAAGGCGGTCATCATTGCGAAGTTTATCAAGCTCTTCTTCGAGGCGCCGTTTTTCCGCCTCCATTTGATGGTACCGCTGAATTAAACCGCTCATCTATGTTCCTCATTCAATGCTCTATATTAAACGCATAGGATATAGCATTTGCCTGCCATGGCAAATAGTGTAGTAGAATTGGGTATGGTACTACTATTTATTAGACACCTAAAAACCAACGAACACTAAGTAGAGAGATAATGAAAGCCACGTTGAGGGTAGAGGCCATAAGCATTAGCGCCTTGGTTGTAACCGTAAAATGGTATCTTGGAAAGCGTCGCTTCGGCTGGCTGAACGTAGATGTTTCGACAGAAAATATCTATGATGTTCAGGATGTTAAAGCCATAGCTGAGTTAATGTCTTTGCGCTACCTGCTTTGGGACTCTGCAGATATTCTCGGCAGTATTAATCCTGGCTCTTTTAGCATAATGGTTTCTCAACCCGCCATACTGGACGTTCTTGCCAAAAAAACCGACAGGCACGCTATTGAGCCTTACGCATCGTTACTTCGTACTGCTTTTGCTAAAACGCCGGTAAACCGGCTTGATGAAGCTGAGGTTGAAGAAGAAGAAACACCTTGGCCCAATCCTGTTCCTGTGAGCATTTCTGAAGATATGCGTTCTCCCTATATGATCATTTATGTCGAAGGGATGGGTAGATTGGGTATATCAGAGCGGAGCGTGACCGAGTTTGCCGACCAACACCGAATTTTCTCGGGTTCATCGCCATCCGATCCGTTTAAAAGTATATGCGATGCACTAAATCATAGGCACTTAGCTTTATATAAAATACCCACCAAGCGGGAACATGAGAAGATAGAGAAATACGGAGAAGATGGCGTTGCCCAGGTGTGGCGGAATACCGCAGGTAACATGATGTATATTGTTTTACCCAAGCCAGAATTGAATGTACTTCTAACTTGTATTCAAGGCTCAAAAGGTTACTTGGCTTCGCAGACATTTGTTAGATATCGTTTAGATCATTGATTGAGTTAGGGTGGCTTTCATTGCAATCAACCAACAACCCCCGGCATATAGGCTGGGTGGTAAATCATTAAATTTCAGCGTTCGATGACCTTTATAGCCCGTCAGCTCTTCTATGTCCCAGCTGGCTTGGCGCTCATGCTCAGCAGCTTATTTCAAGTTTAATACCCCGCTAGTGGATGCGCTTGGAGGAATACAGGTGGCATCGAAAGCGTTAGCGGATCAGGTCAGGCATTGCCCGTGATGAAATTAAGCGCTTTACGTGGAATAGCTGGATATACGCCGACTTAATCACTTTGCGTGGATGTGGGAGGTAAAAATTCATGGCGTTGGGTGGGTGCATTCCAAATTTAGTGCTTTGTGTGGAAGTACAGGAGGGGTCTCTCTACCCCTACCATTATATCTACAACTAGATATAATGATGATTATAGTTAGTTGTTGTTTTTGGGCCAAAAGCAGGGCGCTCATAACCTTTTCACCCTAGTTATCCCTGGCACTGTCACAAACAGAACAAATCCTCACGATAGCTAACTATTTAAGCGTGCCACTGACACAAAGATCATCGTAGAGGCGAAACCATGACTGATTACACGGTGCCTACTGAATACCTGGTTGCAGATCGCAGCGCTGGATCAGAGATAGCTGCCTATCAAGAGCCCAGCGCAGGCTCTCGTTTGCTGGCGGTTACTCATGACACCTTGCCAGTTCGAATCTCTTCAACGCCGATACCGCGCTCTAAAAATCCAGCATTCCAGCATCTGGATCGCCAGGAGTCGTCGGTATCACGCACCAGCAAGCGTAGTCAGTTGAACCGCATCGCTCGCATCCTGGGTGTGCCTGAAGTGCCCCGGTATGTACCCCCTGGTGTTGAAAATCCAGACCTTCGCAAGGTGTACCCCGACCAGCTTTTTCGATTTGACTTCGTTCACTGGGAGGATTTAGACGCATCCAGCGTTCAGACGATCCTATCAATTATGCGCGATGGCCGAGACGGAAAACCGCCAGAAAATGAAAATGATAATCCTGCAAAAATCATACAAAAAACCTCTCCTCGTCTTGGCAAAAAACGCGGTGAAGATTACGCACCATTAAGCGCAAAAAGTAGAAATGCTTACAGAGCCCTTTTTAGGGGAATTGCCCGAGAGGCTGTTGTGCTCGGTTTGATGTCTCGCGATACGAAAGAAATGATAGGTGAAGTGCGGCAAGCAAAAAGCCACAAAAAACCACGCGGAAAGGCTTACGGAAAAGCGCTCATAAGGGCTGCGCTGGATGCCTGCGACATCAAGAATGATGCTATGCACGCCCGCGATGGTTTGATGTTCGCCATGATGGTCGCGTTAGGGCTTCGCCGCGCTGAAGTCTGCCACATAGAAATGGCGAGAATCGACTTTGAAACACGGGACGTTCATGTCACTGGCAAGGGAAACAAAGATCGTACACTGAAGATACCTAATGGCGTTTGGGAGCGTCTGATTGATTATCTGGATCGGTACCGCACCTGGGAGCCAGGCTTTCTCTTTAATGGTATCTACAGGGGCCGCGACAAAGCGACGGACTTGAACCGGCCTCTTTCTGTGGCTGCAGTAAATTACAGCTTGGAGCGTATTAAGAAAGAAGTGGCCGGGAAGCTTGGTGTGTCTAATATCTCGCCTCACGACTTCCGACGCACCTATGCAACCAACTTGCTCAATGCGGGAATGTCGATGCGGGCTATTCAGCGCCTCCTGGGGCACGCCTCAATGAGCACCACTGAGACGTACTTATTTGACTCCACAACTGGGTACCGTGATGAGGCAGCCCAGCTGCTCGATGCCGAATACGGGAAGCGCCAGTAACGTGAGCGCATTCTTCGTGTGCTAAGGGCATAGCTGGTTGGTGTTGATAATTTCGGTCACCCTTGCAGGGCTCAACCCGCTTATATCGCTAAGACTATCGGCGCTCGACCATGGGCGCCCTTCTACTATATTAACCGCTCGGGCTTCGCCTACATGCGGGAGCTGTACCAACTCCTCCTGACTACTCTGATTAATGTCTATGCACCCCTCAGCCCCCATGGCGACTGGTCGTTCAACTTCATAAAGCTCTGTTTCAGGTAGCTTTATGTCACCTCCGTTCAAGCCAATCCATACTGGTACATGGTCTGAAACCGTCTCCCGTGCTTCTTCATGAGTCATGCCCAGCCACTGTGGAAAACGGAGCACACCGTTGCTAGTGACATTAACGCTAGGGCTTACAAAGATGTGGTCATAGTTATTAGCATAGCGACCGTTGATGGGGCTGATCGTGGTACTGCCCTGGTCTTCAATGGCCAACCGTGCCGACTGATCTAATAGAGCCGTAAAGCCTTCGTGCCCAACATCCAGATTAAAGTCACCTGCCAGGATGATAGGCGTATCCGGGTAGATTTCTTTTAGCCACTCCCAGTAAGAGGCCAAGTAATCGATTTCCGGCAGCCGGTCAGACACTCGATTTCCGTACAATACGTGCAGGTTGGCTAAGGCGAATACGTCGCCGGTTCGCACGCTTTGGTAGCGCGCAGAAAAAGGCTCGCGTGCAAAAGTATCTTCTGGGTGTGACTGCTCCCCACCCTACGTCGCTACGCGACCACGGGTGAGGCTTCCCACTTCTTAGGCCGCTGCCGGTGCGTGACCGGGCTTACGCAGGCCTCCATGGACAGAGACGGACAGCCCTTCCGCCTTTAATTTTAAAATGCCTTGCTGGCGAATATTGATCGCGGCATTGATGTCGCGGTCAATGCCCTGGGTGCCGCAGCCTGAGCAATCCCAGCGACGAATGCTTAACGGCATCGACTCTGCTTTATGCCCGCAGCCCGCGCAGGTTTTGGAACTGGCGAACCACTGGTCGATTTTCACCAGATGCTTGCCCTGTTCCTTTGCCTTATACGCCAGCTTTTCAATCAGGCTACTCCAGCTCGCATCGGCAATATGCTTGGCCAGCTTGCGGTTTTTGAGCATGTTTTTCACTTTCAGGGTCTCGACCACCACTGCTTGGTTATCGTCAATGAGCTGTCGAGACAGTTTGTGCTGGAAGTCAGCACGGGCATAGGCCAAGCGCTCATGGGCCTTGGCGAGTTTGAGCCGTGCTTTTGCACGGCCCTTGCTGCCTTTCTGGCAGCGGGAAAGCGCTTTCTGCTTGCGGCGCAGGTTGGTACGCGCCAGCGTCAAGAAGCGAGGATTGGCGACCTTGCGGCCAGTGGAATCGATGGCCAGATGCGTCAAGCCCATATCGACGCCCAGCACCGTGTCTACTGTTTGGAGCGGCGCGGGTGACTCTACACCGTCATCGACCAGCAGCGAGGCAAAATACTTGCCCGTGGTGGTGCGGGTCAGTGTAATACTTTTCAGCGTACCCGCGATCTCTCGATGGATTCGGGCTTTAATCGGCGTGAGCTTCGGTACTTTGATCCAGTCATCACCCGCCTTAACGCTGGTGCAGTGATAGCTCGATTGCTTGCCATGTTTGCGTTTAAAGCGCGGATAGCGGGCTTTTAGCTGTGGGTTAAAGAAGTTCTGGAAGGCGCGATCCAGGTTAATGCACGCCTGTTGCAGCGCGATAGAATCAAACGCTTTGAGCCAGTGATACTTACGCGACTTCTTCGCCACCGCCAACAACGGCTTGAGGTCTTTCTTAGCGCGCAGCTTGGTGCCATGGCGCTTGTACTGCGAGCTGATAATGTGCAGTGCCTTATTGTACGCAAACCGCACCGCACCAAACTGCTGATTCAAGAAATCAGCCTGTTCGGGGGTGGGGTAGATGCGTACTTTGGTGGCTGTGAGCACGGCGAATCAACTCGCTGACTGTATGAATGTATAGTGCCAGATACATACGAAACTACAACCCCAGCAGCGCTAGTGCGCTGCCCGCTTGTATCCCCGCCCTCAATCGGGCGAGGGTTTACGCGGACTTTTGCTAAGTACACAACGGCCCCATCCAGATATCGTGCTGCACTATCCCGGGAGTATATCGCATACGCCTCTTTATAAGAGCCGCGCCCTATTAGATGGCTCATCATGTAGCTCCATGCTTCACCACTGACTTTTTCTAGTGCCCTATGCAGTCTTTCAGCGCCCTCTTCGTTCATAACTTCCTGCACGGCAACAACATCAAATGATGATGTGATCAGCGCAACCGTTTTATAGTCTTTCGAATTCTGCCACCCTAAATTTTGAATATTGAAAGATGCTACTGAGACGGTAGCGAACGCGGCAACCGGTATAGCCATTCCCAGCGCCAACATGATTCCACTTACTACCTTACGAAACCTACTCATTCCCTTCCCTTTAAAGGCCCGCTTAGTGTCGAGGGCTGATTTCTGATTGCGGTGCAAAAACGGGCATCTTATTGCCCGCTTTATTAACGATAAGCGCGGAATTCTCCACCCATAACCTTGGTTTGGGTGGCGATGGATAGCGCGGCCAACGTCACGTTGGCCGGTCTTGATTCTCGATGTAGTCGCGCAGTACCTCAATCGGGGCACCACCAGCCGTCAGCAAACAGTAGGCCCGACTCCAGAGCACCGGTTTCCAATAAAACTGCGCCAAATGCTCGGTGAATTCGACCCGAAGCCGCCTGCTGGTCACCGTTTTCAGGCTGTTGACCAGCTTGGAAGGCTGGATCGTAGGGTTAAGGCCAAGAAGCAAGTGAACGTGATCGGCTTCGCCACCAAATTCCAAAACCTCGACCTCCCACTTCAAACAAAGCTCCCTGGCAATGGCTTCAAGCCTGTCCAGTATCTCGGCGGTAAAACATTTACGTCGATACTTAGTCACTAACACCAAATGGTATTTCATGTCATAAACGCAGTGATAGTGTGACTTCATAATATTGACACCAAATTGTATTATCGCTAAGTTACCAGACATGAAACCGAATCTCCACACGAAAACCCTCAACGTCCGTATCCGCGACAAGCACGCCAAGGTGCTGCGCGAATGGGCCTGGGCGGTCAATCAGGTGTGGAATTACTGCAACGAACTCAGCTTCCGTTCGATCTCTGAACGCCAAACCTGGCTCTCCGGCTATGACCTACAGGACTACACTAAGGGAGCGGGAAAGGAGTTAGGCTTAAATTCAGCCACTGTGCAGATGGTAGGGCACGAATACGCGCTGCGCCGAAAGCAATTCAAGAAGAACCGCTTGAGTTGGCGCAAATCCGGGGGCGTGCGGCGCTCCTTGGGCTGGATACCCGTTCGCAAAGACTGCATCAGCTTCAAACATGGCTGTGTGTACCACAACAAGCAGTATTTCAAGGTCTGGGATAGCTATGGCCTGAGTCAGTACCCGTTTCGGGCGGGTAGTTTCAATGAAGATAGCCGAGGTCGTTGGTATTTCAATGTGGTCGCTGAGGTCGAAACGGCTATCCCCGCAGGCCAAGACAAGATCGGCATTGACCTGGGGCTAAAAGATACCGCTACCTGCTCTGATGGCACTAAGTTAGAGGCGGGGCGATTTTACCGGGATCAGCAGGAAAAGCTCGCTGTTGCACAGCGCGCTCGTAAGAAAAAACGGGTAAAAACCATTCACGCCAAGATTGCGAATCGGCGTAAAGACGCCTTGCACAAATTCAGCCGAGAGTTGGTTAACCGCTCCGGCGAAATCTATGTGGGTAACGTGAAATCGTCCTCGTTAGCTAAAACCAACATGGCCAAGTCAGTGCTGGACGCTGGCTGGTACATGCTGAAAACAATGTTGGATTATAAATGCGCTCACGCAGGCATTGTTTTCAAGGAAGTGAACGAGTCGTACACCACCCAAACCTGCTCGAATTGTGGCGCATTGCCTGATTCGAGGCCGAGAGGTATCGCAGGGCTTGGAATTAGGGAATGGACTTGCTGTGCGTGTGGTGTCACGCACGGAGACCGCGATATCAACGGGGCCAAGAACATTCTCGCGGTCGGGCATGGCCGTCCAGTTGTGGGAATCCGCCACTAAAATCTCTGATTTAGTGGACGGTGGATGTCAAAGTGAACGCATCGGGCCACCCTGATACTTCGCTACTACCTATGGGCTAGGCGCGCATTACAGCATAGTCCAGTAGCTATTTTTTATGGGTCTTTTTTCGCGGTTTCCATCGTCTTTTCGACCGTGGGACGTGTGATATAGTTGGTCAACCTTACTTAACTCGGTACGCTATGGTGGCTTCCAATAGGTATAAAAAAAAGCACGATTCTGTTGGCCGCTTAACAACCTTTGGCGTTCCCGCAGACGCGCCCTGGAAAGCACTTTTTATAGCGCCTAATCGTTATGAAGATTTGCGTAATGTGATTACACGACATAGCGAACTTCCCAATTCCGAGTACAGCACCAAAGTTACGCTGAAAGGCTATGTTGTTTCCCCTGCTCGCTATGATGCTGTTAAAAAGAGAAGCCACCTAACGATTACGCTGTCCGAAAGGCAGGTTCCTATTCACGTTTTTTTGCACCGCCATGCTAACCAGCTTCCTGGTAGTTGGAAGTCAAAAGGCGCTTGCATAGCCCTAGTCGGCACGGTTACTACCCATCCCAATGGCCACGTAGTGTTGTTTGATCCCACGCCCATTGACACGTCAGTGGCCGGTGCCGCGCTTGGCGTATACCCATCGAAAACGGGCGTAATCGGAGCTGACAAGGTACGTGAGCGCGTTTTATCGTTACTCACCGAAGACAATTTAAAGCTGGCGCGTGCCTTCATTCTTGAGCGTATAGGGAACGTTGATCAAATGGCGTTGCTTGCTGCTTGGGGTGAATACTCTGGTGTTGCAAATATGAAGCAGACGACGCTTGAAAATGTGGTCTACCGCATGCACCTGCCCACTAAACCGACACAGGGTGAAATGGCTGTTCGCCTGCTCACTGATCTTGATGCGTTTTCAGCGCTGCAGGCTGTTGAGGCTGAGCGGCCTAAGTCAGGCATCTTCCAGCAAGTCGTCATCCCCTGGTCGGCTGTTGAGGCTCGGATCGCCCAAATGCCCTACCCGCCGACTTCCGAACAAAAGGACGCGGTAGCTGATTTCTTGCACGATATGGCCCAAGGTAAACCGGCCCATCGATTACTCAGCGGTGATGTGGGTACCGGCAAGTCCGTAGTCATGCTGTTAGTGATGGCGGCTGTGTATGATGCTGGCGGCGACGTGGGCATGATGCTGCCATCGTCAGATATTTCAGACCAGTTCATTGAGGCTATCCGTGAATGGTGGCCTGACATTGTGTTTGATGAAGTGACCGCAAAAAGTGCCGGAGAGACGCCTAGCGCTTCTGTAAGAATAGGCACCACGGCGCTTATACATCGCTGTCCTGACTGGAAGCCTACATTGACCATTGTGGATGAGCAGCAGCGTATGAGTGTCAATCAACGCCATGCGCTCACACACCGTACCGGGCACCTTCTGGAAGCAACTGCAACCTGCCTACCACGAACGCTGGCTCAGGCGATGTTTGGCTTGTTGCCGGTATCTAGGTTAACGAAGCCTCACACGCCTAAAAGCATCATCACCACGCTCCATGATATTCAGTCCGTTCACGAAAAACGGGCTCTGTTCCAGTCCGTTAAGCGCACGCTCGATAACGGCGACCAAGTGTTAGTGATCTACGCGGCCCGCAATGAGCGTGAGGCCGACCGCTTGTTAGAACGTGATCAGAAGATGGTTCTCGATGGTGAACGTGTGCCGCCTTCTGTTCCGTCTCTTGAGAGTGGCGCCAAGCTTTGGCGTAGCGCATTCGGTGATGATGCCGTTGTCACACTGCATGGGAAAATGAAGGCACGGGATCGTGAAGCGTCGCTCACGGCTATGCGTGCAGGTAGCGCCAGCATTTTATGCGCGACAACCGCCGCTGAAGTCGGCCTCAACATCCCCAATCTGCGCCGTGTGTTGATTCTTTCGCCCGAACGCTTGGGCCTAACACAGCTGCACCAAATTAGGGGCCGCGTGGCTCGCTTAGGCGGTGATGGATGGTGTGATTTAGTGGCAGAGGTCGCCAATCTACAAGATGTCTCGATTAATCGCCTCAATGCGCTATGCGCGACCAATGATGGTTTTGAACTCGCTGAAGCGGATATGCGCCAGCGCGGCCTTGGCGATCTTTCAGTTAACAACAATCAACAGTCAGGAAGTCTCGCTGGCGGTGTCATACTTAACTCAAAGCTCGGTCTTGAGCACTTTGAGCGTGCCACTCAGATATTTACTGCGCTTTTCCCCAAAGACATGCCTCTTGAGGCATTGAAAAAAGCTTCTTGAGAGGACGCTGTGGCCCTTCCTTTTTCGTCCATTTTTGGCGATTTGTGGAGCCAAAATAGCCTCCTTATTTTCCGCTTATAACCTCTTTCACTGATAACCTGGGCCTATCCAAACGACACTAAGGCCTCCAAGTGGCTCATCTGCTTAGCAACCTAACGATACCTGCCCATTCACCCCAGCCGCGACCTTTTGCATTCAATATAAGCATGAAAGGGTGCCTTTGAGACACATATAAAAGGTAACGGTATCTTTTTAAGGCTAATGTTAATCTTCTAGCTGCCATTTTGGAGTTGTCATGCCCCTATCAGCCGCTACAGAAACTGTCGAGTATGACGATACTAGCGAATCCTGGATCGCGCACTGTCACGCTGATGCAGAAGTCACTGTTAAACCGGTCTATTTGTCCATAACTGCCACTTTATATGAGCGACAATTAACGGCCTGTGGGCTTGGCATCCCTAGCGTCTCTCGCCTTACAAGCCGTCTAAATCAGCGTGCTGAGCTCATTCATTCGGCTCTCATGGCCCGTGGTTTTAGCCATTCAGAAGTCGAAGTCGCTCCCCTCATAATGCGCAATCTCTCAACACCGAATGGGGGGATTCGTCGGAAGCTGCCTATGCTCTCAGTTGCAGAGGTGCAAATCACGGTTACCGTTCGACGAGGCAAGCAGGCCTTAAAGGCGTTAGATGCTTTGAAAAGCCTCGACATTGATCGACTTGATCCCGCCTTCCGGTTCAAGATCAATCCTGGGAACAATAAGCTTCTGCATGCGATAAAAGCCGCTGAGCAGCAAAGTTTTCAGCGGGCAAGGGCGATGTTTGCGAAATTGGCCCCATCGCACCAATTGCCTAATCCAGTCCCGCTTGCCCTTGATGTCGTAAAGGTCGATACCATTCAGACAGGAGGCGAGATCAAGTACGATGAACAGCACGGCTGGTCTATTTCACCCTTTGTTGTTCGTCTCTCCATCCACATCTCGTGGGCGGTGCGGGCATCATGGCATACCTTTACGCACTCCTCTGCCCCTAAGACTACTGCTGAAAGCCCCAATGTTAGCCCCACTGGGGGGGCTACTGGCCAAAACAATCCTTTCCAAATGCTTGATGAGCCCGTAAAGGTTCCAGTGGGCAATGCAAACGCTAAGCCCTCTTTCACGGGCCTATCCGAACCGTCTAAGCCGATTACCGCTGGTGGCGCCCAGGTATTACGCGCATCGCCCTCGAAAACGTCGGCCATACACGAAACGCCTTGCGAAGTTGCTCCCAGTGTTCCTACGCCCCAACCTTATGAAGGTCTGTCAATCACCGCAAACCGTGCGCCAGCCTCCCCGACCTTGGGAGCCGCTGATACCCTCTACGCAACACTGAAGCCTCTATCCCCGACGATGGAGCCAGACCGCCAGGCTGCTCCTGATCGACGACTGGATAGTGTTGACCGTCCCGCCCGCCTCAATACATCAGCCTCCTTTGCTCCTAGCGACACTGCAGAGCAAAGCCACCTGTCAGTACCATCATCTAATCAGTCGGTGCTATTCGGCGCGTTAGAGAAGATTGAGCACTCTCGCGCTTTTACACCCTCAAGCCTATTTACGCCTGGTGTTGTCACCCACTTCTACTTCCAAGATGGCGTCTTGGTGGAGGCGCCATCAACAACGGGCATTACATCTCCCGCTGTTAGCCCCTGCGTCCAAGAGTATCTGTCTGCTCATGAAAGCAATGGCGATCCCGAGAATGAATTGGCACAGTCATACCCCTGGGAAAAGTCATAAACCCTGCACGGGAGACCAATATACGACAGCAGTGCTAAAACGGGTGTCTTAATCGGCAAGTCGTTGGGTACTTTTAGGTAACCTAATAGCCCTCTCGTAATGAACGCTATTAAGGACGCCAGTAAATGCTGCCCGCTTTTTTGTCACAACCCTCCCTTACACGACGCTTGCTGCTAACGACACTGGTGCCGCTCGTTATGGCGTTCGCGTTGTTATTGATACTCCTGACCATGCAGCTAGCAACCGCTGCGATACGTCCGCGTGCGGAAGCCAAGGCACCTGCATCCCCTGGCGAACGCATTACCACAAACGATGATTGGGAAGCCTTCTAGCGGGCTAAGTACCGGCCATCCCATACCCATTAAACAACGACACAGAGGCGTATCCATGCAGCCGTCATTACAAACTAAAGCAGAGAGCGGGAATTACCTACGCCGCCTCAAACCGTCGCTAGCACTCGCTCTGCCATCCTTTATCGCCTACTTGGCGCTGGCGCTGGTGGTTACTTATGCGCTCTATGAGTTCCAGCCAGAGGTGTTGCTTATGGCGGGCTGGATTGGCCTCGGTGCTCGCCTAGAGGCGTCCTATGCACTGGTAGTTGCGGCGCTTTGGGCTCTTTGCGCAATGAAGCCGCTGTGGCAAGCCCTTGTGCTACTAACCACGCGCTATGACGTTAGCTCTGACATGCTTTATTACTCTCGCGGTGTGCTTAATAGCCGCCGCGATCAAATAGAGATAGCACGTATTCGTGACCTCTCCACTGAGAAGCCATTTCCACTTCGTCTACTTGGTCTGGGGTACTTGCAGGTGGACAGCGTAGACACAACACACCCGCAGTTAGTGTTGCGTGGCCAGCGCGACGTGAACGAACTGAAAGCATGGCTACACATGCGGAACGTTCAAGAGCGCCAGCGGTTGGGTGTTCGTGAATTTAGCCATGGACATAATAGTCATGCGGCAAACCACGGCGACTAACGTAACGCCTGTTGGTTCCTAACGTAAAAGGCTCCCAAAATTGGGAGCCTTTTTTCGATAGACCGATTAACGCTTTATGGTGGCCAGTGACTCTTTGAGCGACGTGCTCTTTGCAAGCAGGCGTACCTCTGCCGGGGAAAGCACGGCGGACTCCTCTTCTTGAACCCTCTCCTGCAGTTTTAGCAACAGCTCGCGCTTTGATTCTTCCTCTTGTGCTGACAGTTGAAAATGTTCGCGTTCATCAATTCCCAGTACGTAATAGAGACTGATATCTAGCACTTGCACCAGCCTACCTAAGCGCTCGTGGCCAATCTGCTTGATTGCACCGCTCTCGTAGTAAGAAACCGAGACATCCGAAACACCTATCTGTCGAGCGAGTTCGGCCTTGTTGAACCCTTTTTCTAACCGGCTAACCGGTGTTCTCTAATTAAGTTACCTAGTGTCGTCATGTTTGTATCTGGTTTCCTTTGAAGTTGAGAGTTATGAACGGTCGATTTCACTATTATGTCGTACTTGCTATCAAGCTATGTTTGCCGCCTTAGCCCTGTCTATTCGACTAAGATGGCGTCGCCTGGAATCGTAATGACATGATCGGCGATGTAGCCATGAGCTCGCCATGTGAAGCACCGAGAGGGCGAACAGGAACGGCCAGGACACGCTAAGGTACGTAGACTTGATGGTTTTGAGTAGTCGCTGAAGAACGAGCGCACTGCATTCCTCGTTGGATGTAATGTATATTACGTACTACGCATTACGTAACAAAGATTACGTTGAGTGGTGAAGCGCTGTGTTTCGCATCACCGCTCTCAGTGTGGGTTAAGGCTTACTCCTTGGGCTGGCTTTCCAACTGGGAAATGCCCTCGGCAACTTCATTTGCTAGACCTTCCTCGCCTTTATCGAGTGCGGCCATCACCTTACTCTCAAGCTCGGTAATCGCGCTGACCAGATCATCAACTTTACGCTGCATGATACCGCGTTTGTCATCGTTTCCTCGTTGGTGGGTGACCCGTAGGCCTGTTGGTCTATTTTACGCGCAAAGAATCTTTAACCGCGCCGATTAGCGCGGTTGAAATGGCCGTGTTATTCGCGGGTTAAACTGGACTTTTTAAAACGAAACGTGCGTCACAGGTGAAGCCTAAGGCGCAGAGTGATTTTCTAACGCCCCCTTTACGCCTAAATCGTTCTCGCACAGCGCCTTCCATCTTGCCAAGCCCAGGCTGCTTGAGTATCGCCGGTATTTTGTTGAGGGCGAGCGGATAGCCGCCGTTGCTTGAAAAAACGCGGTCTAACGCTACCCCTTCTGGTGACTTGCAGGCGTTAGGCTGCGCACGAGTTTTGCTTTTCTTGGCTCGCGGTTTTCGTAGCGCTATTTGCACCACGTTTCGAACATCGCGCTGATGCAACAAGGCGGTAATCGCCTCTAAGTCACGATCTTTTGCCATGATTAACCATGGCAACTGCCGCATCGTTGGGGTCGTTGACAGGGCCTCGCCTGCTGAAAATGCGAGCGCAAGGTCAGCACCTTGCTTTATCGCTGCAGGCACCTCATTGACTCGCAGTTCTTTGACTATTCCCGCCAAGGCATACCACCGTTTCATGTCTTGATTGTCATTTCCTGCAACAATGGCATAGTCTCCACTCGATACCACCACTCTCACTTGTTCGGGTGTTAGAGAGTCTGCGTCAATGAGTAAAACCCTGCTCACACGTTTCAAGACACAACTACCAGTGACATTAATTTCAAATACGCCTCTTCAGTTTTTTCTTCCTCTCTATTTGCGCTCTCGATGGCTCTATCGACTTTATTGTGTGCTTTTAAAACCTCCTTCTGAACCTTTTCAGCGCTGCGCATTTGTGACGTATCTTGTTTATCCAAACGAGCGCTCAAGATGGTATTCACTTCCTCTTGCAATGCTTTTGCTAGCCGTCTTGCCTCATCCTCTTCTTCTTGTTTTTTTTTAACCTTGAGTGACGCAGCACGCAACTCTTTTGCTGCTGCTAAAAGCGCTTCTGATTTTTGAATAGCTTCGCTAAGGCCGAGCAGTCCTTTTGCCTGAACGTCCTCGTGACTCAGGCCTTGCCCCTCTGCCTGTTGATATTTTTCATCACTTTGCGCGTGATCTGCGCCGCCTTTTTCGTGCTCATAATCGAGCGGTTCTTGATTCTCAGCCATGATTTGCTCCTAGCGATATTTCGATGTTGTGCAATGATAAAATATTCGACTCGCTGCACAAGTGGTTAGCCTGGATTGATTAATCTCGCGTTTAAAAACGTCAAAACATTCATTGTTATCGTTAAAAAAATGTAGTAATGGATATGCTACACTATAAGTAATAATGCGCATGTCAGCGCTATCCATAGAGAGGCCTTTTATGGGGCAGCCAGTTTCTCGTCAGTACCAGTTATTAAAACAAATTGAAGTGGCTTTTGATGATGTTGTAACCACCATTCAACGTGCCTGTGCCATCTTTAAAGATGCGCAAACTGACGTGTGGGCACTTCATGAAGAAGCCCCCGACCATAAATGGTTGCTTAATGCCTTGCTCGACTTCTGGTACCAGGATGGTCAAGATGGCCGTGAAACTCGGCCCTATATCGGGATGATCGCGGCACCGCCAACGTTATGGAAGGCGCTTTCCGAGGTTAATGAGGCCAAGGATACGTTTCACCGGCTAATGATGGACATAAAGGCCATGGATGAAACCATTTATGCGCCACTCAAAGGTTCTTTATTACATCGCCACCCTCAAGTTAAGACGAACCTGGATGGCGTAGGGCTGGCGCGACTCAATCTCAAACAAGCCTGGCGGCATATCCCGATGATCGATAAACCGGTTAAGCGCGTGAACTTCACATGGTATGTCTCAGGGCGTTCAATTCGGCGTATTAGTGTCGCCCAGGCCGAGCGCCAACTGATGAAACTTGGTGCCGATAGCCCCCATGTAAAGCTGCAGCTGGGTCTTTTAGGCAACCTAGCGCCTGGGGAGCCGCTGGCGCAGGTACAGAGGCTGTCGCCGACGATGCGGGCCAATGTCTACTACGATATTGAGGTGTTGGGTGATACGGCCCCAGTTGAGTACCGACGTTCGCTCAACCTGGCGCTGCCACTGATTGTTCCTGCTGACGATGGCAAGCTGCCGCACTACCGGGCGCCAGCATCTCGCCCGCCTGAAAAGCGAACCCAAAGTAAGCGACTGGATCAAAAGATTGAGGACATCCCCTTCCTCAAGTCGATTCGCGTACACCGTTATATCGCCTCTTAACCTTAAGTGCCTAACCGAAAGTTTTCGTGCATAATGTATGTAGGAT